>JANXZC010000101.1 GCA_025355725.1 Syntrophus sp. (in: bacteria) | reverse complement strand
CACGCTGGATAAGTTGGGCGTTGCACGTGCCACCTTTTACCGTTGGTATGATCTTTACCGATTGGGCGGTATCGATGCCCTCGACGTCGAAAGTCGGATCAGCCTCGGCAAACCCGAGGGCCTGCGCCTCTTTGAGCACGTCGGTAAAGGCCTTTCCCTCGTCCGTCATTTTCGAAAGAATGTAGTTAGAGGTTCCGTTCATGATGGCCATGAGCGACTTGATCCGGTTGGCTACCAGTGATTCCTTGAGGGTCTTGATAATGGGGATCGTCCCGCCGACGCTGGCCTCAAAGCGGATATCCACCTTTTCCTTGTTTGCGGCCTGAAATATTTCGTTGCCATATGTAGCAAGAAGCGCCTTGTTGGCCGTCACGACATGTTTTTTTCTGCGCATGGCCTCCATAATGAAGGTACGCGCCGGTTCATAGCCCCCCATGAGCTCGACAACTATTTGAATATCCGGATCTTCGAGAATATCCGTGGCTTTTGTCGTAAGAACGTCCGGCGCCACAGTCACAACCCGGGGGGTTGTGATATCGAGATCGGCGATTTTCTTCAGGACGAGCCGGGCGCCGAGGCGTTTTTCAATTAGATCACCGCTTTCCTGGAGCAGCTTCACTACCCCAACCCCGATGGTTCCGAATCCGATTAGCCCCAGTGAGATCTTTTTCATGAAAAGGTTTCCTGAATATTTTTCGCTCGTGTTTATAATAGACTACCGGTTTTGTCAAAATAAATTGCCGGTTGGAGGGAATAATTGACTTTCTCAGGGGATTGAGTTAAAAGATTACCGCTGCCTGCCACGGGAGCACATCTTCCTAATCCAATATTATCTCGTACCCGATAAAGGATGAAACAATGACTGCATCATATAAACAGGCCGGTGTGAACATTGACCAGGCCAATCTATTTGTCGAAAAGATCAAACCACTTGTGAAAACTACAACCCGGAAAGAAGTCATGAGCGGCCTTGGCGGCTTTGGCGGACTTTTCCATCTCGACTTGAAAAAGAACCCCGATCCTGTCCTTGTTTCCTCTACGGACGGCGTGGGAACCAAACTCAAGATCGCCCAGATGCTCGATAGGCATGATACGATCGGCATCGACCTGGTGGCGATGTGCGTCAATGACGTTATCGTTCAGGGCGCGGAGCCGCTTTTTTTCCTCGACTACTTGGCAACGGGAAGAATCCGCATGGAAACGAGTATCCAGATCATTACCGGTATCGTTAAGGGATGTCTGGATGCCGGCTGCGCCCTGATCGGCGGTGAAACGGCGGAAATGCCGGGATTTTACAAGGACGATGAGTATGATCTGGCCGGCTTCTCTGTCGGCGTCGTAAATGCCGACCGGATGATCGATGGTTCAGAGATCCGGGTCGGGGATCGTATCATCGGTATCGCCTCCAATGGCCTGCACAGTAACGGCTATTCCCTGGCCCGGAAGATAGTTTTCGAGATCGCCTCTCTCGACATCAAGGCTCATCCGGCCGGTCTCGAATGTTCCATCGGAGAAGAGATGCTGAAGCCGACCCGGATCTACGTCAAACCCCTCCTCAATCTTATCAAGAATTTTCATATCAAGGGGCTCGTTCATATCACGGGGGGCGGTTTTTTGGACAACATTCCTCGCATTGTACCCCTTCCCTGCAAAGCCGTGATTTACGCCGATAGTTGGTCAATTCCTCCCATATTTACCCTTTTGAAGGAGTTGGGTAATGTGGATGAAATTGAGATGCTCCGTGTCTTCAACATGGGCGTCGGTATGATGATAATCGTCCCTGAGAAGGACGTTTCAGAAATAATGCATCGACTCGAAAAGCTCGGTGAAAAGCCATACTGTATCGGGCATATCGAAAAGCGCGATTCTGAAGAACCGCCGGTGATATTTACATACTCATGAAGAAAGTACTTTCTCTGGGCATCCTCGTTTCCGGCAGTGGCTCCAACCTCCAGTCGATCATTGACCATATTGAGAGCGGCAAGCTTGATGCAGTCATAAAGGTGGTCATCAGCAACAGTCCGGAGGCATACGCAGGGGAAAGATGCCGCCGCCACAACATTCCCTTTGTCGTCATCAACCATAGGGATTTTCCGTTGCGGGACGCCTTCGATCATCATATGATCGATGTTCTAAAATCTCGGGGCGTCGAACTGGTAGTCATGGCGGGTTTTATGAGGATTCTGACCGCCTGTTTTTTATCTTCCTTTCCCATGCGGATCATGAACATCCATCCCGCCCTCCTCCCTGCTTTTCCCGGGTTGCATGTGCAAAGAAAGGCTGTGGAGTACGGCGTCCGCTTTTCCGGTTGTACGGTCCATTTTGCCGATGACGGCGTGGATACCGGCCCGATCATCATTCAGGCCGTGGTTCCAGTTTATGAAGACGATGATGAGGACAGTCTGGCACACCGCATCCTGAAAGAGGAACACAAGATCTATCCACAGGCCATTCAGTGGTACGCCGATGGCAGGCTGGAAGTGAGAGGACGGAAAGTTCGTCTCAGAGAAGCGGAGGCATTAATGAGCACACCGCAGTACAACCCATCCCTCACGATACGATGAGTTAGAGGAGGAATCATCCTATGGCGCCAAACAATCCGAATTTTGACATCCAATCTCTGGGAGAGGCAACCATCCCCTCTCCCATAACTGTCAGCTACTTTACACCCGACACCAAGCGCATTCTTTACGATCATGATTTGAGCAGACTCTCGGAGCATTGCTGGGATAAAGGGCCGCCCGCGGCCATCGAAGTCGCAGGGCCAAGAGAAATGATCTACTACGATCCACCGAAAACCAAGGCGGCCATTGTAACATGCGGCGGTCTGTGTCCGGGAATAAACGACGTGATTCGCGCCATTGTCATGGAACTTTCCCATCGTTACGGGGTAAGTAATATCGTCGGGATCAAGTATGGCTTCCAGGGTTTGATTCCCAGATACGGCCATGACATGCTGGATTTGACGACGGAACTTGTCAAGGATGTACATGCGGTGGGGGGAAGCATCCTGTCTTCATCCCGAGGAAAGCAGGACATCACAGAGATGGTCAATGTCCTCAAGAGGATGAATGTGGATATGTTTTTTTGCATTGGCGGCGACGGCACCATGCGGGCTACGGAACTCATTACAGAAGAAATATTGAAAAGAAAACTCGAAATCAGCGTAATCGGCATTCCCAAAACCATCGACAACGACTTGAATCTCGTGGACAAGACCTTCGGCTTTGACACCGCAATATCCGAGGCAGTTCATGCCATCCAGTGCGCCCATGTTGAGGCGAAAGGGTCGCCCATGGGCATCGGTCTGGTCAAGCTTATGGGTCGTCAATCAGGACATATCGCCGTTCACGCCGCCCTGGCCCAAAACGACGCCAATTTTGTCCTGATTCCGGAGGTATCCTTCGATCTGCACGGTGAGAAAGGTTTCCTGAAGGCCCTTGAGAAGCGCCTGCGCCAACGTAAACACTGTGTTATCCTTGCTGCGGAGGGAGCGGGACAGGAGTTTTTCTGCCGGGAAGAAGGGAAGATCGAGACGGACGCCTCCGGAAACCTTAGGCTATTTGACATCGGCATCTATCTGAGGGGGATCATTGAAGAATATTTTAAGAACTGTGGACTGGAAGTCAATCTGAAATACATCGACCCCAGCTACACAATCCGTAGCGTCCCGGCAACCGCCAGTGACAGTATTTACTGCGGTGCGTTGGGGCAATACGCCGCCCATGCCGGTATGGCCGGGAAGACGGGTATGCTGGTCGGTCTCTTTCGTGGCGAATATGTCCACCTGCCCCTGAAGGAGGTTATGTCGGGTAAACAGGTTGATCCGTCCGGAAATATCTGGATGCGGGTCATCGAATCAACGGGACAGCCAATGTCCATGAAGAACCAATGAAGGAAAGGCAACAATACCAAAAATTGCTTGCATATTTTCATCTATTATTGTAGCAACCACGCCACTACAGTTTGAGGAGTAAGGGACATGTCCAGAATGTGCGAAGTATGCGGGAAAAAGCCCGTATCCGGTAATAGTGTAAGCCATGCCAACAATAAGACAAAACGGGTGTGGCGACCGAATCTACAGAAGATCCGCGCTATCGACGAGAAAAGCGGAGCCGTCAAGAGAGTGAAGATTTGTACACGCTGCCTCCGTTCAGGCTCCGTGCGTAAAGCGGTTTAATTAAAAATCAGGATTAAATCCGACCCTCCGGATCGCCGCGAGGGTCGGTTCCAAGAAATCACCGTAATCTTTCACCAACTCCATTCCTTGGTTCATGACGTCGGTAAGTCCGGCGATGGCCTGCGCGTTATCCCGGGGAATGCCATATTTGCTGGCAAAAAGCTGTATCCGACCTTCGATGGTCATAAAACGTCTGATCCGGTTCAGGGTATATACTGCCGCCCCTTCCCTTAATGCCTCCTCGACACTCTCCACAGGTATTCCGTACAACCAGGCAATATTTTCACTGAATTCGGCGAGTTTTTCCTTAACGGTGTAACTCATGGCTTCGCTGAGAAGGGTGAGAAGCTTTTCGCTCTCACCACGCTGTTCCAGATGCAGGGCAAGGTCAAAAGTCATCTCGATAATCAT
>JANXZC010000074.1 GCA_025355725.1 Syntrophus sp. (in: bacteria) | reverse complement strand
GTCCTGATCGCTTGCCTGGGATTCATCGTCTATCAATTCCCACGGCTCCTGGCGTCTTTTGAGGAA
The DNA here is from genome assembly GCA_025355725.1 of Syntrophus sp. (in: bacteria). GTDB lineage: Bacteria > Desulfobacterota > Syntrophia > Syntrophales > UBA8958 > UBA8958. The sequence goes on along the minus strand of JANXZC010000074.1, from coordinate 22,396 downwards.
CCGAAGCCCGTACGCATGGGAACCTATGCAACTGATGGGACTACGGATAAATGCATTAAAAACCTCTGGCAGCTTGCCTATGAACTCCAGCAGGGCAAAAAGGGAGTCAGCCCTGCCTTGGTTTGTCCCGCCAGCGGCAAGCCTTACGCGATTGGCCGGGGACCGAACCCGGAAATACATTGCCCAAATCCGGGGAGCCACGGTTTCCGGAGTATTGCGGTTTCGAAGAATAATCCCGTGCCGGAGTTGCAGAAGTAATAACTAACCGGTCCTGACAAACTTATTATGAATTGATAGCCATCAACGCCTTGGCGGCGGCTTTCCTGACTCTTTCCGGATAGGAACCAATACTGTAAAATTTCTGATTACTGATCTCGGTAAGCAGCGCCGCCGCTTCGGGGGTGCCAATCTTGCCCAGGGCTGTGCAGATAGCTTCTTCTATCGTCTTTCTTGCCGAGGTTGCAATAAAGGGACGAGCTTTAAGCATCTCTATGAGAGCAGTTGCCCCCTCTTTGTATCTTATCTTTCCTAAAAGCTCGATTATACTCATCTTAAGTGAATCGTCGCTGGTCGATAATAAAGACAGGAGCACCGGTCCTCTTTCGTCTTCGCCGACGAGGTAAAGACTTTCCAATGCCTCTTCCCTGACCTTTTGATGTTTGTGCCTCAGGAGTGTTTGTAATGCGTCCACAGTATCACTGTTTTTAATGAAACGAAGTAAATAAGCCAAGTTTCTGTGGTGATACCAGGGGAAATCCTTCGAGCTTCTCTCTTTTATTACCGACAGGGCCGCAGGACCAATTTCCCTGATGAGATGAAGAATTTTGACCCGCTCATCGCCGTCAGGCTGATCCCGCAGCAGATCCATTAACCGATGGAGAGAGGCATTGCCTAATCGCGACAAAATCCGTCCGATCTCCATCTTTTCTTGATCACCGCTATTCGCGTAGGCTGCAAACAACGAGTCCAATCGATAGGAACTGGAAAGTGCTTGAATTATACTGGCTGCGGTCTTTTGGATATTCTCATTCTTCTCCAGGAAACCGTAATCAATGAGATGAAAAGCATTCAGCAAGGGCAGACATTCTACATATCTTTTTCCCTGAATAAGCTTGATCATATGGTCTTTTAGCCGGGAGGAAAGTTTCTTATGGGCCTCAGTGGCTGATGTTTCCAGCTGTATCCATCGCATCAGCGTTGTTGACAATCGTTCGACAATCGCCTGCTGACGTTGCTCCGGAAGACTTTCAATGACCTTTACCAACGCCGCGGAGGCATGATCACGGATATCCTGTCTCTCACTCAACAACGCTTCCGCCAGGCATCCAATAATGGCTTCCACGGTCTCATGCTGTTCATGGACGGTCAGATCATTGACAATGCCGGCCAGAGAATCCATCAGGGAGGTATTCAGAAAACTCTCTTCCTTGCCGGCGAGCAGGGGTGCAATCTCTTGTTTCAGGTCATCAATCTTTTTTTCGTTTCTCCTCTTTTCAGCGTCTTTTATCTGTTGCAACATCTTTTTCTTGTCTGATGCGAGGGAACGCTGATAGGCTTGTTCATCCTGTGGGGAAAAAAGAGCCGCATCATCTCTTCCCGGCAGAGGCTTACTATGCTTGATCTTATTGTGAAGAATGTCCATAACTCGGTCAATTTTCCCACCCTCAAGCTGATCGAGTACATCCTGTAATATTTTTCCGTTGAAATAATGTTCGATATCCTGAGATAAAATGTGGCCAATCATATCCTCATCCAGATCGGCAACCGACTTCGCAATCATACGGGAAAACTTCTCCTGATCTGCTTTGTCAACAATCCGGTCGAGCATCGACATCATTAGGACTATGTTCTCAGACAATTGAGTGTTCGGCATATATCCTTTACTCTTGATCTGATTCATGCCGTTCTTGAAGATCTGTTCCATCCACTCGCTATTCTGCGCCATTTCCCTGACTTGATTGACATCCAGGTCCAATTGCGGATTGGCTCCGGTAATATATTGAATAATATCATCATCATGGATGTCGAGGCTGGCAAGAAGTTTGTTTTTGCTGGATTTTGCGATGTAGACCCTCTGGCCCAAAAGAATGTAGGCAATTTTTCTTTCCCCGATAACTTTATTTATACCTCCGGATAGCATAATTGCTTCGGGCTGTTGTGCCAAAATACCCACGAACCCGGACAGATCTTCCCTGGTCACGCCATGGTTGATAGTTACACTCTTGATTTCAAAATTGATCATTAATTCAAACAAGGCAGCAATTCTTGGCTGTTTCAGTTCATTCTGGCTTATCTGCTCATTGTAGATGAGAAGATTTCTTTCCGTCTCGGCGAATATGAGGGACTTTTCTTTTTGAAACAATGTCTCCAGGGCCTTATAGAGGCTCTCAATGGCATTGATGACCATCGGGTTTTTCGGAGGATAAAGTCGCCAAGTTGTAACGGCTAAAGTCACTAAAGTCAGCACTTCCATTGATTTCTGTTTTACCCAGCTGTCCATCATCATGACTCCGTAAACAAGTATTTTTCAGCACGGATAATTCTTGAGTCGAGGTATAAAGTTGAAGTTTCTTTTCAATGCTGCACAGTGTGGATGCCCAATTGCGCCACCGTATTAGAACAATTAACACTTCAAATTCTACACACTTTATGTGGGCATGTCAATGCTATGAATATTGCAATAATGTCTCATGGTGAGAAAGAAAAAGGCGAGTATTGAGCGCGGATAAACTTGTAAAAGATAAAGATCTTTGCTATTAATTACCGCAGAGTCATAAAAGAAAAATATTGATGGCGACTCTGCATATGATCTATTCTGTAAGACCAAGTGCTTATCTGTAAATAACTAAGTGAGTTTATGATATGGCGATAACGGCGGCGGTGAAATACAAACTGACCTTGGAATATGACGGTACGGGCTATCGGGGGTGGCAGACCCAGCAGAACGCCCGGTCTGTGCAAGGGACGCTTATCCAGGCGGCGGGCGAGTTTTTCGGCCAGGACGTGGATGTCCAGGGGGCAGGACGAACGGACGCCGGTGTCCATGCCCTGGGTCAGGTAGCACATCTCACCGTAAAGAATGGGCAGCAGCCCCGGAAAATCAGGGAGGGACTGAATGACCTGCTGCCGGCCGGCATCAACATCCTCAAGGTGGAGCAGGTCACTGCCGATTTTCACGCCCGCCATGACGCCGTAGCGCGGGTCTACGTCTATGTCGTTTCCCGGGTCCGGACCGCCTTCGGTAAGCGTTACGTCTGGTGGGTGAAAGACGCCCTGAATGCGGTCAAAATGAGAGACGCATGCCAGTTGTTCCAGGGATTTCATGATTTTGCCTCTTTTGCCGACCGGCGCCTGGATCGGAATGCCTCGACGAAAGTGCAAATTGACTCCATTAGCACGGAGGAGATAGGCGACTTGATCGTCTTCCGGGTGGCCGGGTCTCATTTCCTCTGGAAGATGGTGAGGCGAATGGCGGGTGTTCTTGTTGAAGTCGGTCGGGGGAATCTTGCCAAGGGCGATGTGGAGGCCATGCTGACCTCCATTTCCGAGCTGCCTGCCAGGCTTACCGCCCCGCCTTCGGGCCTGTTTCTGGCCCAGGTACTCTATAAGGGAGATGTGGAGGAAAAGTCGCATCCGCCGTTGCCGTCCCTAGGTAATTCCTCTATCCCCGTTCCGGAAGGACCGGCAGGTAATAGGCAGCAGGCAATAAGCACCAGGGAACATGGAGCAGGCAGTAGGAAGATGGGGCAGGTGTCGACAAAGGATTCCTCCGTATCAAGTACGGGACAGGCTGCATATCAAGTCCGGAATGACATAAAGGAAAATAGGGGAAGGGTCCCTAAATTGCCTCCCTCTTCAAGGAGGAGCTCGAGAGGGGGAGGGGGATATTCGCCCAAGAAGTAAATCTTACAGCAAGATCGCGAGTTGTCTGCGGAGGTAAAAATAAATGAATATTTTAAGGGAGATACAACCGTCAAGCAAACCGGTAAAGCGGGCCTACGTCGCCCTGATGCTGTGGTTTGTAGGCCGGGCCATCGAGGCGGCGGCCAGGGTTGACGGGGCAGTAAAGGCGGAATTTGACGGTTTATCACCGGGATTCACCTTTTCCCTGGGGGTGATGCCTCAGGGGCCGATGATGATTGTCGGGAAGGATGACCAAGGTCTGGTAAGGTATCTTGGTTGGAATCCAGAAGGACAAAAGATTGATCTCAAGATGAAGGTAAAGAATCTGGAAGGGGCCATTTTGATGTTCACTTTTCAGGAGAGCACCGCCTTGGCCACGGCACGGAACCGCCTCATTGTCGATGGCGAAGTTCCTGCGGCCTGCGCTATTGTCCGCGTCCTCGACATTGTTGAGGTTTATCTACTGCCCAAGCTGATCGCGAAGCTCGCCGTCAAGCGTTATCCCGACTGGTCTTTCGGGGAAAAGATCTGGAACCGGGTCCGGATATACGCCGGGGCCGTCTTAGGGTTATAAAAGGAGGGAGCCGTGTTTCAACCGCAAAGCGCGTACGCATTTTATAGCCCCACCAAGGTCCTCTCGGGAAACAAGGCCCTGGAGAATCTGCCGGTGGAGTTGGACGGTATGAATGCCGTCAAACCCCTCATTCTAACCACCCCGGTACTTTCCGCACGGGGGATGGAAAAGGTCATGGAGTCGGCCTTCGGCGATTCTAATCTTACCATCGGCGTCTTTGCCGGCGTCCCCTCCCAGCCGGATCTAAGGCTTATCCGTGAATTATACGGTCTCTACCGTGATAATGGCTACGATGCGATCATCGCCCTCGGCGGCGGGCCAGTGATGGACACCGCCAAGGCCCTCAATGTTGCCGTCTCCGGCAGGCCGGAAGATCTGGAAAGCCTGGCTGACCGTAATCCTTTGACGAAGAAACTGAGACCCCTGGCGGCCATCCTGAACCTTGATCTCTCCGGTTGCGAAATGACCCGCTACGCCTCCCTTGGTTCCCTCTCCCTGACTTCTCCCGCCCTGATCCCGGATCTGATGATCATCGATTCCCGCACCGTCCCTGCGGAAGAGCATAAGACCATGGCGGCCACGGCCCTGATGAGCATGACCCAGGCCGTCGAGGCCTGTCTCCATCCCGCCCGGAACCCCTTGACGGACGCCTATGCCTATGGGGCGGCCAGGTTCATCATGGAGAATATTACTAACGTCCTGAAGAATCCCTCCGAGCGGAAGGGAAGGCTTGCCTTGGCCAATGCGGCGTTTTTTGCCCAGACCTCTTTCGACAACCTTGCCCCGGGGATGGTCTACGAGCTGGGGATGGCCATATCCCGAAGCTGTCAAACCAACCCGGGTTTGATCATGGGGTTGCTCCTTCCCCACTTTCTGCTCCTGGAGATGAGAAAGGAGATAGCAACCAGAAATGATTTATATCTCTTTATCGGGGGGCCGGAGGCATTTGCCGGAACGATGGCGGAGGCGAGTTCCAGAAAGGCTGTTGACCGGATCGTGGAAATATTACTGGAACTCCAGAGCCTTGTTGTGGATTTTCCAAGAAGCATCAGGGATTTGGGCATTAAAAAGGAGGATCTGGAAGGCCTTATCGTCCAGGGGAGCGCTGCCGGGGTAAGGGGAGAATACGACCCCCAGGATATCCGCAACATTCTGGAGAAGGCGTGGGAAACAAGATTTTAGGCAAGGAGAAATAATATGGACCTTCCTGGATATTATGAATACTACTGCGGCGTGAAAATCATCGCCGGTCACGACGCCCTGGAGAAGATTCCGGGACTCCTTCAAGACCTCCATGCCTCGCGACCGATGATTGTAACGGACAAAGGCGTCGCCGGGGCGGGTCTGGTCGATATCGTGCTGGGGGCCGTCAAGGACCAACTGACCATCGGGGCCGTCTCTGATGATGTTCCTCCCGATTCGGATCTGCGCGTTGTCAACCGCCTGGCCGCCCTTTACCGGGAACAGGGCTGCGATGCCCTTATTGCCGTGGGCGGGGGGTCCGTCATGGATACGGCCAAGGGAATCAACATCGTCGTTTCCGAGGATGCCGATGATCTCATGAAATTCAGTGGCGCCGGGGCCCTGAAGCGTCCATTGAAGCCCCTCGTCGCCGTTCCGACCACTGCGGGGACGGGCTCTGAGGTCACCCTCGTGGCCGTCGTCAAGGATCATGAACGGCATCTGAAAATGGCCTTTGTAAGCTATTTTCTCCTTCCTGACGTATCTATTCTCGATTCCCGCATGACATTGAGCCTGCCGGCTGCCATCACGGCCGCCACGGGTATGGACGCCATGACCCATGCCGTTGAGGCCTACTACGGTTTGAGTAAAAACCCCCTGAGTGACGCCACGGCCCTCGCGGCGATCCGGTTGATCAGCGGGAATCTCGTCGAGGTTACCCGGAACCCCGCTGATCGCGAGGCCCGCCTGGCGATGGCCAACGCCGCTGCCCTTGCCGGCATGGCCTTTTCCAACTCCATGGTGGGCATGGTCCATACCCTGGGGCATGCCACCGGTTCGGTCTGCGGGGTTCCTCACGGGGCTTGTATGGCCATCCTTTTGCCCTATGGGCTGGAGTATAACCGTCATAAACGGGAAGCCGTTATGGGAGAACTTCTTTTCCCTATGGGAGGCTCCGATGTCTTTGCCAGAACCCCCAAGGAGCAGCGGGTGGATCGGGTTATTGCCTATATCCGCCAGATGAACCAGGATCTCCATGACGCCTCGGGGGGGAGGCACGCCCGCTTTTTCAAGGAGGTTTTGGATCGCGAAGGGAAACGTGCCGTGGCCAGGGAAAGATTACCGGATATCGCCCGGACTGCCCTCGGTGACGGGTCCATCTTCTACAATCCGGAAGATCTGGACTACGATGACTTTTTGATGGTCCTGGAGGCGGCCTGGGAAGGGGTTGCCCTTGATCCCGATCGCATCAGAAAATAGGGAGGCATTTATGAACCGGGGGTACATGGGCAAGATTCTGTGGGTGGATTTGACGGTTAAAGAGTTCCGGGAAGAAGCGATTCCTGATGAAATCTATGAGAAATACCTCTCCGGGACAGGGCTGGCCGCCTGGCTCCTTTCTGAACGTCTCCCCGCCGGGGCCGATCCCCTGGGACCGGAAAATATCCTCGCCTTCGTCTCCGGGCTGCTGACCGGGACGGATTCCCTCTTCACCGGACGCTGGATGGTCGCAGGGAAATCTCCCCTCACGGGCGGCTGGGGCGATGCCAATTGCGGCGGGAACCTATCGCCGGCCATCAAACGCTGCGGCTTCGACGGTATCTTCTTCACCGGCGTCAGCGAAAAGCCCGTGTATCTTCTTATTAATCATGGCCGGCCGGAACTTAGGGACGCCGGCCATCTCTGGGGAAAGGACACGGCGGAGACGGAGGAATATCTCATTGCCGAGGCCGGGGGGCACGCCCGGGTAGCCGCTATCGGTCCGGCGGGAGAAAACCTTTCCCTCATCTCCGGGATCTGCAATGATCGGGGGCGGATTGCCGCCCGCTCCGGCCTGGGGGCCGTCATGGGGTCCAAGCGTCTCAAGGCCCTGGTTCTCAACGGCAAGAAACGTATTCCCGTTTATCAGCGTGCGGAGGTCCAGCGCCTGAGCCGGCAATGCAATAAATGGGTCCAGCTCCAGCCCCCCTTCATCTCCGGGCCGATGGCGGCCTATGTGGGAACCCTCATGCGCGTCCTGCCCACCCAGATGGCCATGGAAGGAATGGTTTACAAGATCCTCCTGAAGAAGTGGGGGACCGTGAGCATGAATCAGATGTCCGTCGAGATAGGCGACGCTCCCGTCATGAACTGGAAGGGAAGCAATGTGGACTGGGGAATCGGGAAATCCCTGTCCGTCAATCCCGATGCCTTCAAGGCCCGGGAGAAGGTAAAATATCACTGTTATTCCTGCCCCCTGGGCTGCGGCGGTGTCTGCGCGACGAAAGGACCCTACGGGGATGTCCACAAGCCTGAATACGAGTCGGTCCTGGCCCTGGGCGGCCTCTGTATGAACGGCGATCTGGAGAGCATCTTTACCATGAACGAGATGCTCAATCGGGCGGGGATGGATACGATCTCCGCCGGCGGCACTGTGGCCTTTGCCATGGAATGTTACGAGCAGGGAATCCTGACCAGGGAAGATCTGGACGGCCTCGACCTGACCTGGGGGAATGCCGCCGCCATGATCACCCTGGTCGGGAAAATGATCAGGCGTGAGGGCGTCGGGGACCTGCTCGCCGACGGTTCCGTGCAGGCGGCCCGGAAGATCGGCAAGGGAGCGGAGGCCTACACCATGCACGCCGGAGGCCAGGAACTGCCCATGCATGACGGGCGCAATGATCCGGGCTTCAACGTCCATTATTCCGTGGAAGCCACGCCCGGACGCCATACCATCGGGGCCCAGCTCTACTACGAGATGTTCCAGCTCTGGAAGCGGGTTCGGGGCCTGCCGCGACCGCCGCTGGTTTACCATAAGGACCGGAAGTACGTCGCTGACGAAGAAAAGGCCGTCATGGCGGCGGCGTGCAGCAAATTCATGAATGTCGCCAATGGGGCGGGATTATGCATGTTCGGTCTCTTCCTCGGGGCAGCGCGGATTCCTACCTTCGAATGGCTCAATGCCGCCACGGGCTGGCGCAAGGCGCCGGAGGAATATATGGCTATCGGAGCCCGTATTCAGACCCTGAAACAAAACTTCAATATCAAGCACGGCATCGATCCCCGCTCCTTCCGGGCCGTGGACCGCGTCGTCGGAAGGCCGCCCCAGAACCGGGGGGCCAACAAGGGCCGGGCCATGGATATCGAAAAGATGAGGAGCGATTACTGGCACCAGTGCGGTTGGAATCCAAAGACCGGTCACCCGCAGGGGGAATGATTTGGCAGCGTGGTGGTTTGTCCCATGCTTATAAAGAGGTTACGGTATGTCCTATCGAATTACGGAAACATGCAACGGTTGCGGGGCCTGTGTTAAACTCTGTCCCGTAGGCGCCATTACGGGAGAGAAGAAAAACATTCACTTGATAGATTCCCTGCTTTGCATCGAGTGTGGGGCCTGTGGAAGGATCTGCCCGACAGCGGCGGTGAAGGATTCTTTTGGAATAGTTTGCGAACGGATCAAACGCTCTGCCTGGGAAAAACCGCAATTTGACCTGAAAACCTGCATGCCCTGCGGCATCTGCATTGAGACCTGTCCTGTCAACTGCCTGGCCCCCGCCGAACCGGTCTCGGGCAGGGAGCTTCACTCCCATCCATTCCTGAAGGAAGACAAACGATGTATTGGTTGCGGTTTCTGCGCTTCCGAATGTCCGGTCCGGGCCGTCAGAATGAGCCGGTCATTCCTGGCCGAATGAAAGAGCCGTGTCTCATGGACGTCCAAGATTAGACATCGTCATCAGTCAAACAGCCGCTTTGGCACTTTGGGAAGGAGTTGCCTGCCATGACAGACGAGACGACGAAGGCGGAGCAGGATATCAGCGGGGAGCCCAACTCATCTTCTCCAAGGGCGATTGCTCTGCAATGCTCACAAGAAGACATCAGAGCATTGAAGGAGGAACAGGAGCGGTTCGCAAAGGCATTCCTGGAGAATTCCTCCCCCATGTCCATTACCACCATCAAGGAGGGAAGATTTGTTGATGTAAGTGATGCCTTTCTGGAGGCGATTGGTCTTGAGAGGCACGAGATCATAGACCATACGGCTATAGATGTCGGTTTCATAACCGGGGCGCAGCGGGATGTGCTCATGAGTGAACTCAAAGAGCGGGGACGTATCGCCAATCTCGAATTGACAATCACCACAAAAGGAGGGGAATTGCGGCATGTTTTGACCAATTCCAGCCTTATCAGCATTGGCGGGGAGGATTATCTGCTGTCCGTTTTTACGGATATTACTAGGCGTAAAAGCATGGAGACAGAACTCCGCGCCAGTGAGATAAGGTACCGTACCATCTACGAAAACACCACCGTGGGCATATTTGAAACCACACCGGCAGGAAAGGCGATCGACGTCAACCAGACATTTGCCAGGATGTTTGGTTTTGACTCCCCCGGGGAGGTTATCCGTGAATTAAAGGATATAGAGAGACAGCTTTATGTCAATCCGGATCAGCGGACCGAGATTGTCAGCAAGGTCCTGGGAAGCCCTGGACCGCAGAGATTTGAAACCGAATACCGACGCAAAGACGGCAGCACCTTCACGGCCATGCTGGAAATACAATCCCTCTGGAATGAGGAGAATAAGGAGTACCGTTTGCTCGGTTTCGTGGAAGACATCAGCCGGCGTAAGCAGGCGGAGGCAGGACAAAGGATCGCGGAAGAGCTGTACCGGACCCTGGCGGAAAAATCATTTGCCGGCGTATATGTGGTGCAGAACGGCAAATTCAGGTTTATAAACTCAAATGCCGCGTTATATGCCGGCTTCGCCAAAGAGGAATTGCTTAACCAGCCCTCACTGGACCTGATCCATCCGGAAGACCGGGAGATGGCTAAGAAACATGCCGTGGAAATGCTCAGGGGGAGGCGGGATATTCCTTACGAATTCAGAATCGTAACCAAACAGGGAGAAGCAAGATGGATTATGGCGATGGTAACAGCGATAAATTACCTGGGATCAGCGGCAATTCTTGGTAATTCCTTGGATATTACGGATTATAAGCTTATCGAAGCGGAACGGGAGCAGCTTATTACGGAACTCCAGAAAACCCTGCTGGAGGTCAAGAAGCTAAGCGGACTGCTGCCCATATGTTCATCATGCAAGAAGATCCGTAACGATCAAGGATATTGGGAGCAGTTGGAGGTTTACATCAGGGACCGCTCGGAAGCCGAATTCAGTCACAGCATCTGTCAGGATTGCGTAAAGATACTATACCCTGAATTATTTAAAAACAAATGAATGTCAGCAGCGTGAAGACTGCTGACATCCCTCAGGCTCATGACCCGCAACTTGCATCCGTTTACATCGCTTCCCGCACTTCCTTTCCCTGTCTTCCTACTTTGTCTCGATCCGGATCATATCCGTTCTGGTGACCGTTGTCATCGTCGCTACCCGGGGGGCGTTGAGGAGGTGCCAGACGGTGTACTGCTCCGGGTAGAGGCTCTCCGCGGAGATGCCGTCCACGGGTATAACCACCTTGATGCCCCTCAGGGCGGCCCCGCCGGCGGTGCAGATTACCGCCCCGTGTGCCGCTGTCCCGTTGACGATGACGGTTTTTATATTTCGCTCTTTCAGGATTTTTTCTAGATCCGTACCGAGAAATTTATCCGGCCCGGAGGTGACGATGGGGTCGCCGGGACGAGGGGCCAGGGCCGGAGCTATGTCCGCGGCGGAAGAACCGGCTGTGAGGCTGTAGACAACAGTGATATTCGCTTTTCTCGCCTCCCCGAGGAGACGGCTGACGGCGGGGACGGACGCGACACACCGGGGACGCGACTTGTCATTGCAAACCTGCTTATTGAAATCCAAGAGGAGCAGCGCCGTCCCTTCCGCCGGTAACTTTACCTCCTTGAGTTGCGGCGCTGCCGGGATTACGACGGTGCCCCACTCGTCAATGATCGTCGCGGCGGAAACCGGCCCGACAAATACCAGGCACAGACAGAAAGCGCTGAGAAGTAAAAACGACCTTTTGACAAAAGAATTCTTTTTCATAACCTTCCTCCTTATTCACACATACGTAATATCTGTCACCATGTTAGCGATGCCGGGCTTGATCCGGCATCCCGCATTTTCTGGATTCTTGCAGAAAAGGGGACAGATTTATTTTGCCCCTCCTTCGTCCGCCCCTATAAACTTTCCACCCGACAGGGGACGTAACGGTGCAGGGGCGTCGCCGCCCAGGCGTCCCGGTGGGTGTTCTTTGTCAGGCGGTTTACGTTGACCCCGTGAACCTTGCCGTCATAGACCAGGCCGAAACCGTGGGGGATGACGACATGTCCCTTCCGGGCCGTTTCCGTTATTTCCAGTTCGATCTCCGCCGCCCCCGCCGCAGTGACGATGCGGACCTTTTCCCCGTCTCCTATTTGCAGTCCTTCGGCGTCCCCCGGGTGCATGAGGAGCGTACAGTCCCGCTTTCCCCGATTCCATTCGGGATTGCGCATGAGGGTGTTGGCGTTCTTGTCGAAATGACGGCCGGCCATAAGGACGAGGGGAAATTCCGCCGCCCCCTCCAGGGCGATCGTTTCCGAATTGGCGTCGATGCCCCGGAGCCATTCCGCAAGCTCCGGGATCTGGAGGTCAATTTTCCTGCCTTCCGTACGAAGATTGTCCAGATTGTTCTCCTGGTCTACCTGGCCGATCCACAGGCCTTCCGGCCGATCCACAAGCTGCTGGAAAAGATCCGCTCCCAAGGTCGGCCCGACCGTAAACCCGGCCCTTTCGGCGTTCTTGATAAAATCCTTCGGCAGGACCTGGAGCATTCCCCACAGGGCGGCGAGATTGACCGATCCCAGGGCCGGGCCCAGGGTTTTCCCCAGGATAAAAGGCATCATTTTCATGGCCTGCGGCTCTGCCATGGCATACTCGAATAGTTTCCCGGCAAAGGTCTGCCGGTCCTGCCGGGCGGCGTCGTAAAGGGCGTTCGGAATCGGCGGGATGAAGCCCAGGGCGTCGGCCAGGCGCAACATGATTTCGCTTAGTTCCAGCGGTTCCCCCGCCGGGGCGACAATGGGTCTGCGCATCTGGAAGAAGACACCGGGAAAGGTCCAGGCAAAAAAGGTTCCATCCCATGATTCATAGGCCGAGCGGGCAGGCAGGACATAATGGGAGAGTCGCGCCGTTTCCGTCATGGCCAGCTCACAGGTGACGAGGAGATCGAGCTTCCCGAAGGCCTCTTCGTAGGCGGTCGTGTCTGCGAAGGAGCGCAGCGGGTTGGCGCCGGAGACCAGGACGGCCCGGAGGCGGTCGGGGTGGTCGGCGAGGATCTCTTCGGGCATGACGTTGGGGGGGTAGACCCCCATGATGGGCGGGAAATCAGTGGTCACGGTTCGCCAGGCCTTGGGGTCCCGTTCGTCCGAATGTGACCCCAGGGGCATGAGGTGGCCGGGGAAGATATTGCCGCCGATGACGCCGATGCGCCCGCAGATGGCCAGTAGGATGATGGCCAGCCAGGAGGCCACGGTGCTGTGGCGGTTCATCATGATGCCGAGGTCGTAATGGCAGGACCAGCGCCGGGTGGCCAGGAGGCGGGAAAACTCGTAAATCTGGTCATATTCGAGTTCACATACGGCGATGGCAGCCCGGGCGTCAAATCCCATGAACCAGGGCCTGATGTCGTCGTAACCCACGACATGCCTCCCGATATAATCGCTATTTTCCCATCCTTCCTGAAGAATGATGGCAATTATCGCCTTGAGGAGCAGGGCGTCTGTACCCGGACGGACAGCGAGATGGATGTTGGCGATCTTTGCCGTTTCCGAGACGCGGGGATCGATGACGGCGAGGAGCTTGTCCGGGTCTTTCGCCAGCCTTTGCAAATGCCGGGGGGCCTGGGGCATCTGATGGCTCTGCATGCCGTTCCAGCCGATGGCCAGGAGCATGTCCGTATTTATTTCGTCGGGAATCAGGCCGAGATACTGCCGTCCCAGGGTCCGGCCGTGGACCCAGAACAGTCCCGTAAGTTCCTGGGCCAGGGCGCTGTAATGATACCGCGACCCCAGGGAGCGCATGAGACGGACGCCGAAGGCGGCCTCGAAGTGGCAACCCTGTCCCCCGCCGCCCATATAGGCAAAGGACCGTGGTCCGTACTTGCCGACAATATCCTTGAGCTTCTCTGCAATTTCACTGACGGCCTGTTCCCAGGAGATCTTTTCAAAGCCCGTGGCAGTGCGCTTGAGGGGATATTGGAGGCGATCGGTGTTATGCTGGTGCCAGGCGATATTCAGGCCCTTCCGGCAGACGTAGCCTTCGCTCCGGACATTGTCCTTGTCTCCCCGGACCTTGACGATCCGGTTATCTTCCACTTCTGCGACGAGGCCGCAGTTCTGGTTGCAGAGGACGCAGCCGGTTTTATGTGATGTTCCCATGACATACTCCTTTCATGATACCTTCCCCCCTGCCGGTCATGATTCCATTGACATACAATGCTGCATTTCTTATACTTCCCCGGCATCTATTTCTGGAACATGATGATCAAAGCCGCCGCTGCCGTGGGTGGGGATATACAATTCTCATATTGGAGAAAATATACACTGTTTTTATCAGAAAGGATAAGTAAAAAATGCAGGATCGGGAGCCGACGATTCGGGTGGGCATTATGGCTGACCGCCGGGAGATCCGGGGATGTTTTCAGGGAGTTTTTTGTGACTCTTCCGGGGAAGGGTTAAGCGGCGATTTCCGCTTTGCCGTCACCGGTGGTGTGATCACCCTCACTACCGGAGCGGATGTCCGGACCCTGCCGGAGCGGGAGTTTTGCTGTCGTCCCCAGGGCGACGCCACATTTTCCCTTTACGATGTCACTATTGGTGTGAACTTTCACTGGCAGCGCCAGGAGACCCAGACCTTTCAGGGTGCCCTGTCGGTGCTTGTTGTGGAGGATGATACCCTGACGGCGGTCAATGAGCTCGCCCTTGAAGACTATCTGGGGAGCGTCATCTCTTCGGAAATGTCTGCCGCCTCCCCGCTGGAGTTTCTGAAAGCCCACACCGTTACCTCCCGAAGCTGGCTCATGGCCATGCTGGAGAAGAAAGAGGCTGCCAACTGGAACAGCCCCATGACTCTGTCGGACGGCGAGATCAGCCGCTGGTATGGCCGGGAGGAACACGCCCGGTTTGATGTCTGCGCCGATGACCATTGCCAGCGTTACCAGGGGGTGACAAAGATCATCACGGATCAGGTCCGGCAGGCTATCGATTTCACGCGGGGCCTCTTTCTGGTTCACAACGGCGGAATCTGCGACGCCCGGTATCACAAGGCCTGCGGCGGCCGGACGGAAGATTTCGCGAATGTCTGGGAAGATGTTGCTGTCCCTTATTTGGTCTCTGTTTCTGACGGTCCCGAAGACTTCCCTCCCGCGATATCGGAAAAAGAGGCGGAGAAATGGATCAACTCCTCCCCGCCCGCCTATTGCAACACCAATGACACCCAAGCCCTTCGCCAGGTCTTGCCTTCCTTCGATCAGGAGACGACGGACTTTTTTCGGTGGGAGGTTTCCTATGCCCGGGAAGAGCTGGAGACACTACTTTTAGGGAAATCCGGCATCGACTTTGGGGAACTCCAGGCCCTTATCCCCCTGGATAGGGGGCCTTCGGGACGGATCATCCGCCTGAAGATCGAAGGATCGAAACGCACCGTCATTGTGGGCAAGGAACTGGAAATCCGCCGTTGGCTGTCTTCCAGCCATCTCTACAGCAGTGCCTTTATTGTCCGTACCGAAAGGGATGGTCAGGGGAAGGTCGTTCGTTTCCGACTCCTGGGGGCGGGGTGGGGCCACGGCGTCGGCCTCTGCCAGATCGGCGCCGCCATGATGGCCATACAGGGCTTGGGAATGGAAGATATCCTCGGCCATTATTTCCCGGGGGCGACCCTCCGGAAACTCTACTGAGAGAAAACGCAGCATTATCCTGCCGACAGTTTTTCCGGTAAATTGTGAACCGTTCTTTTTCGAAATGGGAAGGCAGGTTTACAATGCTGGTGTTCAAGACAATATAAACGCCGGGTTCTTAACTGTTCTATTCCTTATTTTCCTTTGATATTATAATTTTTATCGAATAAATATCGGGTCATTAGATCAAATTGAAGATATTCTGGATATGCCCGCTGATTCTACCCGTCCTTGAATTTCAGCTTGCAATATGTTAAAAAACAAGATGGAGGAATGGATTGTGAAATGGAAAAGAGAAAAAAAGGGTTTTATTGCGTTATCCGTCGTTCTCACATTCATTTGTTCCCTGATAGTAATGTCCCTGCATAATGCCGGACAGGCAGCCTCGCCCGCTGCCGGCCTCGAGAAACATCAGAAGGCCGGCCTGACCTGCCAGAGCTGCCACAAGGAGTCGCCGCCCCAGGCCGTAGTCCCCGGCGCACAGTGTATGACCTGCCACGGAGATCTGAAAAAACTCCTTACGAAGAGCAGCAAGGCCATCCCGAACCCCCATGCATCGCCTCATATCGCTCCGGGCGAACAACCGAAGTGCGAAGAATGCCACCATATCCACAAACCGTCGGAAGTCAGTTGTTACAGTTGTCATCAGGATTTCAAGTATAAAATGCCTTGAAAATCGGGACCCGGGAGGATGGACATTCCGTCTGCGATCCTTACGGGAGATCCCCTGTAAATCGACGTTTCTTTAAAGACAGGAGGTATTTATGGAAAAAGGGAAATTTGGTACCGTAAACAGGAGGCAGTTCATCAGGGGCCTGGGTCTGGGCGCGGGATTGCTTACCCTCGGCAAGATCGACATGGCGCAAGCCGCCCTGCTGCCGAAGGCCAAAAGGAGCGAAAAATTTAACGTCATCGTCATTGGTACGGGACTTTCGGGGATGGCTGCCGCCGTGGCCGCTCAGAACGCCGGGGCCAAAGTGGCCGTCCTGGAAAAGATGGGAGAGAAGGAAGTCGGTGGCAACTCCGCCCTTGCCGGCGGCCTCATCGCCATCCCCCGTGAAAACAGTCTGGAGGCCCGGAAAGAGTATTTTGACGACTTCATGAAGAAAAGCTCCGGCAAAGGAAATGCCGTCCTTACCAAGGTGCTGGCCGAACAGTCCTTTGATGCCGTGGAATGGCTGAAAGCTCTGGGCGCCGAGTTGACAGCGCCCATCACCGTGGCCGGTTATCGCGTCAAGTGCGTCATCTTCAAGCCCGGGGCCTACAAAGGGATGCCCAAGGGTCTGGAGACGCTGCGAGCAAATCTGACAAAAAAGGGCGGTAAAATCATTTATGATACGAAAGCCAAGCAACTGATCATGAACGAGTACGGCGCCGTCGTCGGAGTCCGGGCGGAGGACGCCGCCGGACTTAAGGATTATCTTGGTGATGCCGTCATTATCGCCTCGGGTGGGTACGGAGGCAATCGCGAGATGCTGGAGACCTTTGTCGATCCCAACGCCGATGAAATGATGGTACGGGGTGTTAAAACCGCCACTGGGGACGGACTGAACATGGCCCGGGAAGCCGGAGCAATGTGGGTCAACATGGGAGGGATGGCGTCCGTGCACGTCGCCGCTGTCTCTGCGAAGAATACAGCGGCCGGCAATCCGTTCATGGCCGTCGCCTATACCCTGGGAATCAACAAGGAAGGGAAAAGATATGTCGACGAATCCCTCGGATACGTGGCCAACGGCAAAGCCTCGATGAAACAGCCCGGCCAGACGGTGGCCCTGATTTTTGACGAAGAGATCAAGAAGCAACCCGGCGTCGCCGCCTCGGTTAAGCAGTTTGAGGGCCTGGGGATTGATATTGTATCTGCGGATTCCGTCAGTGAACTGGCCACCAAGATCGGCGTTCCGGCTACGGCCCTGGAGAAGACCATTGCCGACTTCAACGCCGCCGTAAAGGACGGCAAGGCTCCGGACGCCCAACCCGCCAAGGCCGCCTTCGCCTATAAGATTGAAACGCCGAAATTCTACGCCTTTTATCCCCTGTCTCCGGGGATTACCTTGACTTTTGGCGGAATCAAGACCAACGAAAAGGCCCAGGCCCAGGAAGCTGATGGTAAGATTATCTCCGGTCTTTACGCGTCGGGGGAATGCGCCGGCGGTCTCTATTACGAGGACTACATCGGCGGCGCCTCACTGGCCAATTGTCTCGTCATGGGACGCATTGCGGGACAACAGGCAGCAGCGGCAAAAGGGTCGGTAAAGAAGGAAAAAGCGAAAAAAGGCTAACCAAACCGATAATTGGAAAGAAGGCCCGCAAAAATATATTTGCGGGCCTTCTTCTTTTTAACCCTTATAAATGGAGCGGTCGAAGAAAGAAATCCTCGAGATATTGGAAAAACTGGAAATAATCCATTAGGCTTTTATGAGTTTCTGACTATGATGATTTGAGACATGCGACGTTGGAGGGTCGGTCCGAATCAATGATAACGGGATGAAACCTGCAGATATTTGAGCATGATTTTTTCAGTGAGAGGTGGTACGCTCTCCTTACCGTACTTAGTAAACTTCCAAATCGGTTTAAATGCTTGTTTCCAACCAGCTTATCAATGATGTTTTACCATCTATAATTGTGATATTTAGGTCATGCAATAAATAGTGAGAATGCTGGAAGCAATGATTGACTAATTCCGAGAACGATTCGAGATCATAAGGTAATTTTCGAAATACTGCGACATCGTCCGGAAAAGAGTCGGCAAATAGAAAATGGTCAAGAGAGGGGGAAAACGCAGATTATGAAAAAGACATTAGGAAAGATGTTAGTGATTATGGCCGTGGCTATTTTAATCGGCACTTTTATTATGGCAAAGTATGTCACAGCAGGGGAGTTTGGCAGGGATGGTCGTTTCATCGCCTATGACAACGGAACGGTTCTGGACACAAGGACAAACCTTATGTGGGCGGCGCGGGACAACGGGAGTGATATTGACTGGCCGAACGCCAAGAGCTATTGCGAGAATTATCGTGGCGGCGGTTACAAGGACTGGCGGATGCCGACGCAGGATGAGCTGGCGGGTTTATATGAAAAGAATGAAACTTATAAGTCCGAATGTGGGTGGTTTTCATATGATATCCATATAACAAAAATGATTCGCCTTACATGTGTTGCTCCCTGGGCATCTGAAACAAGCGGCTCCGATGCTACCTATTTCGATTTCAGCAATGGCGAGCGTTATTGGAATAACCAGTCTTGAGAAATCGTCAACTACCGGGCACTACCGGTACGTTCCGCCAAATAGGTTATTTGGTTATTTGATTGTTTTCTTTTGAGCCTAGGGTGCTTAGTCCCGAGGCACCCATATTGGGAACTCGTTTCCGTAATCGTTGAAACAAATGCATGTCTAGCGGTCAGCGGTTTATGTGACAGCTTTGTCCAGTCCACATCATTATTTCATGAGGAATGCTCGCTGATTATCGTTCGAAAGCATGCAAATAGAAAAGAATATCATTTTTACTGAATACAGGAAGGGGAGAATGCCACCTCTCACTGAAAAAATCACGCTCAAAAATCTGCACGTTTCATCCACAATTCAATAAAATGGGCAGCTGCTTACAATTGAAGACCCGGTGGAAAGTCAGTCAAAGCTCAATTCAACAGATTGATCAAACCAAAGGTACGCATGAACCGGATGAACCACGAAATTTATTGGAGGGCGCCGGGAAGAGCTCAAAAAAGTCTTATTTCATCGAAGCGAGTAATCAAGATGGGGTTGCGAATGGCTGAAAATCATAACCGAGGGTTTGGAAGTCCTCATTCCCAGGGAAATCATCATGATTTGTTGTGCCCGCCTGCGGGCATGGATTTTAGTAGGAGTAGGTAATCGCGGCGCCGCCTGATAATCTGTCGGCATATTTTCCTTCTATTTGCAGACGGAATCCCCTGGACAGCGGCGCGTCGATGCCGGCAAAGCCGCCGAAGACGGTATTGTTTTTCAGGGTCGTCTCCCCCGCGGTGAGGGCCAGACCTGTGATATTTGCCGACGGTGATACCTTTGTTTCCGTGTAGTAGATATAGGGACCGACATACAGGTTGATGCCCCAGGGGATGGTGGCCTGAAAGCCGATCCCGGCACTGACGTCCCAGAGGTTCTTCAGGCCGAGTTCGATCGTAAAGGGGGCGCCGTTCCTGGTTCCCGTGGTGTTGTCCGTGAAGTCACTGAAATAATAGCTCCCCTGGACAAAAGCGCCGATGCCGAAGGCCGGATGGACGGGATAAAAGCCTTTTGCCCCCAGGGTGGTGAAAAATTTCCAGTTCTCTGAAAAATCATTCTTGGATGTCGTTGTCGCCGTGGTTGTCGGACTGAAGGCATCGAAAAGCTTCAGCCCCGATAACCCGACCCTGGCGTAGAGGTCCCAGTTTTTTTGAAAGCCGTAGCCCATCTCGGAATAAATCTGCTGCTGCCGGCTGATGTATTCTTCGTTACTATTCTTGAGTTTATCCTCCTGAAGCCAGTAACCAAAGCCGGTATGCAGGCCTCCCGCCGGTCTCGAAACGGGTTGGGGCGGTCCGAATGGTCCGCTCGCGGCGACCGTTCCCTGAATTGTGAGCATGATGATTATGGAGATTACCATGACCTTAAGAGTTTTTGTATGCATGGCTCCCTTCCGTTTCAATTATTTTCCAGCAATCCCTTGACCCCCGGAGGAGGTGGACCGCCTTTATGTTTGATCATATTCAGCCGATACTGGACATAGGCGTCACGGACCGCCACATAGGGATCAATGGCGGCCTCTTTCAGAGATTCATAGTCGCCGATCCGCAGGGATGTATAGTTAAACCTTTCGTATACCCGGGCGCCTGCCCAGACTTCCCAGGGCCCTAAATAGATGGAGGGATATAGGAATATGTCGCCAACTATCCCCACGGTATCTCTGGGACTGGAGGGGCCCAGTATTGGCCAATGGATATAGAAACCTTGGCCAACGCCGTAAATCCCCAGAGTTTGACCGAAATCTGCCGGTTGTTTTTTAAGATCGATCTCCTTGCTCGCCGCCGGATCGAGGAGCCCCCCGATGCCCCAGACGGTATTGATGATGAAGCGGCCAAGTTCGGAAGCCGCCCCCGCAAAGTTTGCCTGAAGCAGGGAATTGACAAAACGGATTGGGAAACTGAGATTCGTATAGAAGTTGCTGACGCCGACCCGTGCCGGCTCGGGAACCACCTTGCTATACCCCTGGGCGACGGGCTTGAGGAACCAGAAGTACAGCTTGTCGTTGAACTGGAACATGGCCCGGTTGAAAGGTTCCAGGGGATCGGCAATGGTGACCTTTTCTACCTCTTTCCCCTTGTCGGGATCTTCGATGTCCTGATAATCATCAAGGTTGCCGCTGACCGCCTTGACGGACACCTCCGGGGATGGCGGCGGGCTCGGCTCTGCTTTGGGGGCAGCCATAACCTGCTGGGCCGGAGGGGCGGCAGCTGATGATGCAGGGTCGGAGACAACGGAGGGCTTGTGGGCGCATCCCGCCGCGAGGACAACACAAAAAAGTGTAACCCCAAACAGGTAAGATTTTATGGACGGAACTGCTTTTTGTGGCACTATTGCCCCTTCACTTTCTTCCGCAGGATCTCAAGGAGCTGTTCGGGTTTATTTTTTGCCAGGATGTCACTGAACTGGGTGCGATAATTAAGTACCAGGCTCACGTTCTCGACATTAACGTCATATACCTTCCAGGAGCCGTCTTTCAGGATCACCTTGTAAGTAATAGGTATTTCCTTTGAGGCCATGATGACTTTCGTTTGTACCTCCGCCAGGTTTCCTGAGACCATTGCTTCCCGCTCATAAACAATTTTTTCGTTGGTGTAGGCAAGGATTCTGTCAATGTAGGCCTTCTCCAGCACTTGCCGGAAGAGGATGACGAATTCCTGACGCTGGGCTACGCTCAGGCTGTTCCAGTTCCTGGCCAGGGTCCGCTTCCCGAGTTCGACATCATCGAACATCTGTTCATAGATGGCGCGAAGCTTTTTCTTTTTGATTTCTTTGGCCGATTCGCCCTTGAGCTTCGGATCGCGCAACACATCCAACACCTTGTTCACGTTGGCCTGAACCGTATCCATGGGCACGCCGGCGTACGCCGCCAGATTGAACAGCAAGATCATCAAAATCGTTATTGCAAAGGTAAGCGATCTCCTCATTGTTTTCCTTTCTTGGTTTCGTTAGTATCATCCGGTTTCTTCACGTCGCCAAAGGCATATTTGCTGACGAGGCCGGCGATATCCAGGGGGGGTTGCGTTTCCGTAATGGTTCCTCCGGGCTTAAGGGGGTTCCCGCCGCCGCCGGGGTCGATGCTGAGATACATGTCGCCGATCAATCCCTCCGTTTTAATGGAGGCCATGGCATCATCATAAATCTTGACATCTTTCTTGATGCGAAGCTCCACTAGGGCCTTCTGATTTTCTTGGTCCATGGTGAGCTGCTCCACGCGCCCGACCTCAATGCCTGAAATATAGACCACGCTCCCGGCTCGCAGGCCGGTTACGGTCGTGAAGCGGGCAAACAGCGAATAGGCGTTGTCGCCGAGGATGGAAATATGACCAAGTTTCACCGTCATATACCCAATGCAGAGGAGCCCGAAGACGAGAAAAATGCCAACAGTGGTTTCCATCGTGTATTTTTTCATTGACCTACCCCCTTACATCGCACCGCAGGCGGGCGATTTCTTCTTGATTTGATTTTGCCTCATCGATGACGGCCTCTATTTCAGCAAACGGCTGACCCTGGGCTATTCCCGCCCTGATGACGAGTTCGATGCAACCCCCCGAGGCTTTCCGTCTTTCCTGGCCCTCAAAATTATCTTGCAGGCCTCGTTCCTGGAAATCATGGGCAAAATCCTTA
>JANXZC010000064.1 GCA_025355725.1 Syntrophus sp. (in: bacteria) | reverse complement strand
TTTTCAGCCAGACGTCCTGATGGGACCTCGCCAAGCCGGCGCCGGCAGCCAAGACGGCAAGGATAATCAGCATGGCAACAATTACTCTGTATTTGGCTGTTTTCAATACGTTCTCACCTGTGAATCGGCTTCGGGGTCATGATCAGACCCTGATTTGCCTTTGAGCCGCCTTTGATCATTGTATCCAAGTCCAGGAATCCCACTTTTTCCACATGACAGACGTCACAGGAACGGGTCCTGTCGGTGCGCTTGCGAATATTATGGACCGGCGAATCCCAGTAGTTCGGCAGGGCGTCGAAGTTCTCCATCTTGATTCCATCCTTGACGAAGGTATCCCTGACGGTGGGAATAAGACGCAAGGTCGTCAGGGTCTTTTTGTCCCGGGGATTCAAACCCAAAACCAGGGCCGGTTTTGCCGCCGCGCCTTTGCCAGCGTGGCAGTCCTGACACTGGCGGTAGGCCGTCGCGGTATGGCATCCATAACAGCTCACCTTGCCCTGATGGCGCTGATGGGAGATCCTGGCCGTCAATTTCGCCTCCTGCCCCAATTTATGGCAATTCCGACAGGATGGTCGGTCTTTTACGGCCTGCTTGTTGGCATAGGCCGTCCCATCCCCGTGAAATTCCGCCTTCTTGTGGCATTCCATACAGGTCATGCCTTTCTGATAATGGACATCGGGACTGCCGCCGTATTCCCCCGTATATTCGGGATATACCCGGCCGCCGTGACAGAAGGCGCAGGTTTTACCCTCGTCTTTCTTCACGAACTTGTGCTTCTGAATGAGACCGATGCTGATCCCTCCTACCGCCGGGGCCTTGACATGGCAATCCCCGCAGGAGGCGTGGCAACTACGGCAGGACTTTTCAAAAACCTTGGCATCGAAGGTCTTCAGCTCTTCTTTGGAAAACCTCGGCAGCACGCCGTTTCTCTGTCCTGCCGTGGTGTAATGTAATGATTTTGAATAGTTATCTGCAATCTGCTTGTGGCACATGCCGCATGTCCTCAGGGAGTCGGAAGGGCGCTTGACCATACCTTTGTGAGCCCCTTCCTTGCCCTGCCCTTTCTCATCACCTTTATGACACAACCGGCAACCCATGCGAAAGTGGGGATCTCCCGCAATGAGGGCTCCGTCCACGACATACCCCTTGTACATCTCTTCCGCCTTAACAGGCGGAGGCGCTCCTGCTCACCCTTCGCCCTCTTCACCGGCAGTGATGACCGGTGGTTTGTGGAGGGATTTCATTAGAGCTTCATTGGTATGGCACTGGACACAACTGCTGGCATTGGCCAACACATCGGCAGAGAAGAGAAAAAGGAAGATAACGGAAGATAAAACAGCTGTAATTCTCATCGTTCCCCCGAAATTGATCTTTGGTTATTTTGTATCAAAAGGAGCCTGACATGTCAAACATAATGAACTGCCCCGCAGCAAGCCGAGGGATAGTTAACACAATAAGTTGCGAAGCAAGCTTCGGGGAATATTCCCCGGAGAGCTTCAAAGAAATTGGCAGAAAAACAAACGAATGTTTCCCTTTCGCAGGGCGCATTATGAATACCACTATCACAAGAAATACCCCGTGCATTTTCTCATTGCATAATTCCTCAATTTTTAATATTACTTGCCCAACTTAATTGGTAGAGGGAAATTCTTAGCGTTCCCTCTGCCCGACTTCTTTACCTTGGCTGTTCATTTCAAGATTATGATTGGGGGTTGTTATGGGAGCATTGATGCGATGGAGTCTGAAGAATGCCAAGCTCGTCATTATCATCAACGTCATTATTACTCTAATTGCCGGCTACTATGCCATACAGATCCGCGTGGATTCTTCGACCGAGGGCATGATGATCGACGGGGACCCGGCCAAGGATTACCACCGGGACACGGTTAGGAGGTTCGGCAGCGATAACATTACCGTCGTCTTCGTCCGGGACAAAAATCTCTTCACCCCGGAAAAACTCAAAGAGGTAGAAAAAGTATACTACGACCTGAAAGACATCAAATTTGAGCCTAAGAACCCTGAGGAATACGTTAAAGCCAAGGATCCCGAGGAGTACCTGAAACTAAAGTACCCGGCGGTATATGCAGAACTTGCCAAAAAACCGGACGAATATGCAAAACTTGCCAAGAACCCCGAGGAATATGGAAAACTTGTTAACGATCTCGATGCATATCTGAAACCCAAGTTTCCTGATAAATATAAAGAACTCCTGAAGACCAAAACAAACCTTACCAAAGCGGAATATAATAATCTCGTTCAGGAAGCGGTGGGGAGAATAGGGAAGCCGGGGGTAGGCCGCTGCGAGAGCCTCTTTTCGGTGACGAACTTCAAGGGAGTGAGCGGAGGGCTGGAAACAAATCCCTTGATGGACCGGGCGCCGGATACGGTGGAAGACGCCAAGCGCATCCAGGCCGATGCCATGAAAAGCCCCCTCTTCCTGGACAGCCTTGTTTCCAAGGACGGCCAGATGACGGCCATCAACCTCTATGTGGATGTCGATCCTTCCGATCCTGAATTTCATACCGAATTTTCCAAGAAAGTGGATGAAGTGACGGCCAAGTACCAATCCAAGTTCGACCGGGTTTTCCAGTTCGGCAACTCATACGGCCGCCGCAGTATCGGCGAGAACATCATCACCGACCAGGCAAGGATCGTCCCCCTTTCCTGTCTGGTCCTGATCTGCACCATCGTCATCGCCCTGCGCAATTTCGGCGCCGGCATCATGCCCATGATTACGGCGGGATCGAGCGTCATCTGTACTTTCGGTTTCATGGTCGTTGCCGGCATCCCGCTGAACGTCTTGACCGTCATCGTCCCCTCCATCCTCCTCGTCATCGGTTCCGCAGAAGATCTGCATATGATGCACGAGTACCTGGAGAGCATTGAAGAGACCAACGGCGACCGGGACCTCTCCATCAAGATCATGGCTGGCAAACTGGGGCTGGCCGTCTTTATGACCTCCGTGACCACGGTTATCGGCTTTGCCTCCATCATGTATAATGACATCTCCATGCTCTTCCAGTTCGGCCTGGTCGCCACCGTCGCCCTCATCGCCAACTGCTTGGCCACTTTTACCTTCGGTCCGGCCCTCCTCCATTTTTTCGGCCCCACCAAGGTCCGCAAGCACGAGGCGAAGGTGCATTTCGTCGACGCTTTATTCAAAGGCATTGCCAACGGCACCCTCGCCCTGGTCAACAATCCCAAAAGAAAGATCATTATCATCGTTACCCTTTCCCTGCTCACCGTGGCCATGATCGGCGCAACCTTCCTCGTGAAGGTCAATAACGACTTCATGGGCTACTTCAAGGCAGATTCCGAGATCAGAAAGCGCAGCGACACCCTCCATAAGGAACTGGCCGGGGCGCAGACCTTCTTTATCAGGATAAGCAGCGGTATGCCTGATACCTTCAAGCAGTCCGAGTACCTGTCCCAGGTGGCCGCCCTGCAGCAATTCATGGCTCAGAAGGGCTGGTTCGACAAAACGGAGTCCCTGGCCGACCGGGTGGCCCTCATTAACCGGGAGATGAACAACGGCGACAAGAAATTCTTCGCCATCCCGGCGGATTCCAACCTAGTTTCCCAATATCTGCTCTTCTTCCAGCGGGATGAAATATCCCGCTTCGTATCGCCGGATTTCAGTGAAGTCAGCATCATGGTCCGGCACAATGTCAGTTCCAGCTACGAGATCACCAATATCCTGGAAGAATTGCAGAAGCACATGAAAAAGAACATAAATCCTAATTTCAAGTTCGAATTCACCGGGGAATACATCCTCATCAACAAGGCAGCAGAGAGCCTCGTATGGAACTCTGTGACATCTCTGGCCTTGACCCTGTTTATCGTTTTCATGTGTATGTATTTCCTCTTCTGGTCCTTCAAGGCCGGGATGATCTCCCTAGTCCCGAACATCTTTCCCATTGTTGCCATCTTTGGCATCATGGGACTTCTGGACATTCCCCTGAACGTGGGCACGGCCATGGTGGCCGATATCGCCATCGGCATCGCCGTCGATGACACGATCCACTTCATGAACCGTTACAAAATGGCCATGCAGGAACTCCAGGACAGTCACGCGGCCATAGCGGTGGCCGTTCATGACGAAGTCCGGCCCGTGGTCTGCAGTTCCTTCGCCCTGGCCGGCGGCTTTGCCATCTGCGCCGTTTCCCAGTTCATTCCCGTCATCCAGTTCGGCCTCCTGTCCGCGGCGGTCATGCTCATCGCCGTTGTCAGCGAACTCCTCATTACCCCCATGCTCCTCCAGTCCACCCAGCTCATCACCCTGTGGGATATGATCGGGTTGAAGCTCCAGGACGCCGTGGTCAAGAGCGCGCCCTTCTTTGACGGTCTGCGCCCCTGGTCGCGCCGGAAGGTCTGTCTCCTGGGAAAAATGAAGGAGAATAGCATGGGTGAACTCGCCGTCATCCAGGGTGAATACGGCAAAAGCATGTACCTCCTCCTGGAAGGTAAAGCCGATGTCATTGGCCACGACGAAGCGACGAAGAAAGATATTGTCTTTGCAACTCTCAACCCCGGGGATATCTTCGGTGAAATCGCACTGGTCTCGCCTGGTCCGCGCTCTGCGAATGTCAAGGCCACCGAACCCATCAAGTATCTCGAAATCGACTGGGAAGGCCTCAAGAGAATCCAGAAGATTTACCCCAGAATTGGGGGCCAGCTATTCCTGAATCTGTCCCGCATCCTCGGTGAGCGCCTCGTCCACACCAACTTGATGCTTTTCAAAAAAGCGTAACTGTTTAGTCTGAACCGTCCCCTCTCATCGCCGCGATAAGAGGGGACTCCCACCGTAGAACCTGCTTTTCTATTTCCCTTTACATCCAACTGCTGTTATAGAGACGAATATGATTGTAATTGCAGACCACAATTGATGTCTTCCTAAACACGAACTATTCCGGTCAGGAGCCTATATGAAAAGAACCAACTTGATAGTTATCGCAGTCCTTGTCGCCGTTCTCGTAGTGCTGCCCACCTTCTCCTCCCTCATAAATCTTTACATCGACTGGCTCTTTTTTACGGAGACGGGTTATGCAAGCGTCTTCTCAAAGACCATGACGACCCAGATTGCCTCCGGATTATTCTTTGGTCTCCTTTTTCTCGGTTTTGCCCTGGCAAACCTCATGATCGCCAAACGGATAACCTTCCCCAACCAGGACTACTATAAAATCAGCGGCACGCCCCTTACGATCAACCTTAATTCCCTGAGAACCATCCAAAAAGCCGTCACCCTTTTCGTCCTTTTCATCGTTACGATCATGATGGGGAAATGGGGCGCCTCCCTGTGGTCGGAGATATTGCTTTTCGGAAACGCCGTGACCGTCGGTTTTAACGACCCCGTATTCGGGAAGGATATCGGCTTCTATCTCTTTCAATACCCCCTCCTCGAATCCCTGAAGCAGTTTATCGATTTTTCTCTGATCCTGGCCATCGTCCTGGTGGGAATAACCTTTTTCCTTGGCGGCGGAATACAGATTAACCAGCGGCAAATCATAATCGATCCCCGGGTCAACAGGCATATTGGTATTCTCATTGGCCTGCTGATTATGAACATGGGCCTCGGTTTTTATCTGGAATCGCTGCGCATGCTCTATTCCGAACACGGGGTGATCTTCGGGGCCAGTTACACCGACGTCCACGCCAAACTGACCAGCTATCGGGCCCTGATGCTCCTGGCCCCCGTCGCGGGCGTCGGTATGATCGTCGCTATTTACAAGAAATCAAAAAAATGGGCAGCTATTCCCTTGGGCGTTCTCTTTGCGGTCTATTTCCTGGGCGTTGTGCTCTACCCGGCGGCCCTCCAAAAATTCAAGGTCGCCCCGAACGAACTGCTTCTGGAGGCCCCCTTTATCGAGAACAATATCCGCCTTACCCGCATGGGCTACGACCTGGACCGGATTCAGGAAATCCCCTTTGACGTCGCCTACAACCTCACTGGTAAGGATATCGATAAGAACGATGCGACGATCAAGAACATCCGCCTCTGGGATCACTCGCCCCTCCTCCGAACCTACAGCCAGTTGCAGCAGATCAGAACGTATTACCGGTTCATGGACGTCGATAACGACCGCTACACCGTGGACGGCAAGTACCTCCAGGTAATGTTATCGCCAAGAGAGCTCTCCTATGCCGATCTGCCGAGCAAGACATGGATCAACGAGCGTCTTATTTTCACTCACGGCAACGGGCTCACCCTCGGGCCGGTAAGCCGGATCAGCAAGGAAGGGTTACCGGAATTTTTCATCAAGGATATCCCTCCCGCAAGCAATACGGATCTTAAAGTGAAGCGTCCGGAAATATATTACGGCGAACTGTCCAATGATTACGTGATTGTCAAAACGAGAATACCCGAATTCAGTTATCCTACCCCTGATGGCAATATATATACCTCCTATGCCGGAGAAGGGGGTACGGAGACTGGATCGCTGGTACGGCGACTCCTCTTTTCCATGAAATTCCAGACGGAAAAAATACTCTTCTCTTCAGATATAACAAAGGACAGCAAAATACTCTTCTACAGAAACATCAGGGAAAGGGTCCAGAAGATCGCCCCCTTTCTCCTTTTCGATCAGGACCCCTATATGGTCATCACCGACGACGGGCGACTGGTATGGATGGTCGATGCCTACACGGCGTCATCACGGATGCCATACTCCAAGCCTTCTCTGCGCAACAAACCTGGGGTCCGCAATATCAACTATGTTCGCAACGCCGTTAAGGCGTCTATAGACGCTTACAATGGCAAGGTCATGTTCTACGTCAGCGATCCCAGCGACAGCATCATCCAGGTATATATGCGGATTTTTCCCGACATGTTCAAGAGCCTTGATGCCATGCCTGCCGACCTGAAACGTCACATCCGTTATCCCCAGTGGCTGCTCCAGCTTCAGGCCTCCATTTATTCCGCCTACCACATGACCGACCCCAAGGTCTTCTACAACAAGGAAAATCTTTGGGAAATGCCTGTTTTCGATGACAAAACCATGCAGCCATACTATACCATCATGAAGCTTCCCAACGAAAAAAAGGAAGAGTATATTCTCCTCCTCCCCTATACGCCAGCCAAAAGAGACAATCTGGCCGCTTGGCTGGCCGCCAGGTGCGACGCCCCCGACTATGGCAAACTTGTCGTCTATACATTCCCCAGGGACCGCCTCATCTTCGGACCCAAGCAGGTGGACGCCCGGATCAACCAGGATGCCTACATCTCCCAGCAACTTACCCTCTGGAATCAGCGCGGTTCCAAGGTTATCAGGGGGAGCCTGCTGGTCATACCCGTCGAGCGTTCCCTCCTGTACGTGCAGCCCCTTTATCTTGCCGCCTCCGATGCCGTCGGCCTGCCTGAGCTCAGAAGGGTCATCGTCGCCTACGAAAACGAGGTGGTGATGGAGGAGAACCTCGAACTCGCCTTGCAAAGATTATTCGGGGCAAGAAAGGCGGTTTCAGCCGCAACTGGAGCGACGTCCCAAGCCCAGACGGCGGCAGGCAAGTCATCGGTCCGAGAACTTGCCGCCGAAGCCATGAAGTCTTATCAGCGAGCCACGGAGTTGCAACGACAGGGCAATTGGGCCGGTTATGGAGAAGAGATCAAAAAGCTGGAGGAGCTTCTCAAAAAAATGGCCAAGTAAAAATATTTTCGTCTGCGATACATAACGCGTCTGCACTAAGGAAGAGACAAATTCACAGGAGGAATCCATGAAGCTTTTGAAGAAGATTTTCGAGCATGAGGTTTTTCCCGCTGTCGGCTGCACGGAGCCGATCTCCTGCGCCTATGCGACGGCGGCTGCTGCGGGACAGCTTGCTGGCCCGGTGGAAAAAGTTGAGCTCATTGTTGACCCCGGCACATTCAAAAACGGCGCGGCCGTTACGATCCCAAACAGCAAGGGCCGGAAGGGCAATCTCATCGCGGCGGCTATGGGGGCGATTATTGCACGACCGGAACTGCGGCTGGAAATCCTCAAGGACGTATCACCGGATATTCTGAATAAGGCTCTGGCGCTGATCGATAAAGGAGCCGTCTCTTATCTGTGCAAAGAGGATGAAAAAGGGTTTTATATCGAGACAAAACTTACAGGCGGCGCTTCCCACGTGCGCTGTGTCGTCATCGGCGGCCATACCAATATCGCCGTCCTTGAAAAAGACGGCATCTCGTGTATCGGGACATCTTCTCAAGCGCCGGCCCGGAGCGACCTTTATCACGATAAAATGAGGAACATGAAGCTGGATGAGGTCCTGCGCAAGGTCATCGATCTGGATGACGAGGATCGTTCTTATATCCAGCGCGGCATCGACATGAACCTGGCTATTGCGGAAAAAGGCGTCGATTTGAAGAGAAACGCCTACCAACTGCGGCAGATGATGAAACAGGGGCTAAAGGCGGATGACCTTTTTCACCGGGTCAAGGAAAAAGTCGCTTCTGCGGTGGATGCGCGCATGGGCGGCCTGCCCGAACCTGTTATGACCAGCGGCGGTTCCGGCAACCAGGGCGTGCTCACCGTTCTAGTCCCCTACCTGGTGGGCAGGCATCAGGAGATCGAATTGCCCCGCATTCAGGAAAGCATTGCCGTGAGCCACACCGTCAATTCATACATTAAAAGCTACACCGGCGAACTGTCCGTTATCTGCGGTTGCGCCATTGCGGCCAGCATCTCCGCCTCGATTGCCATCGTTTACCAGCAGGCGGGGATCGATATCGAGAAAATGACTTATGCTATCGACAATGTCATCGGCGACCTGTGCGGGATCATCTGCGACGGCGCCAAAGCGGGCTGTTCAATGAAGATTGTCACCGGAGCCGAGGCGGCCATGCGCTCGGCGTTCATGGCCCTGGCCGGTTACGGGCTTTCCAATGACGACGGCGTGCTGGGAAGGTCGGCGGAAGAATCCATCCGCAACCTGAGCAAGATCTCGCTGGAGGGCATGCAGCTTGTCGATTCCACCGTGGTCCATATCCTTCAGGATAAGACTATGCGCAGCGGTCAGGCTTAACCGTTAACTGTCATTGAGAAAATATCGACATGGAAGGGGTGGATGAAAACATGGAACCCGCAACCGGTCCGGACTTCGCAGGGCAGGCGTCAACCGGCAAAACGCCGGAGCTGAGCAAGCAGCAGTGGAAGGAAGCTACCCGTTTCGACGGCACCGACTGGGGCTGGGTGATCATGAGCATCGGCATGGCCATCGGGGCCGGCATCGTTTTCCTTCCCGTCCAGGTCGGACTGACGGGACTATGGGTGTTCCTGCTATCGTCAGCCATCGGGTATCCCGCAATGTACCTCTTCCAGCGCCTGTTCGTGAACACCCTGGCCGACGCCCGGGAGTGCACCGATTACCCCGGGGTGATAACCAGCTACCTGGGCAAGAACTGGGGAATGGCCATTGGAATATTGTATTTCCTAATGCTGGTGATCTGGGTGTTCGTATACTCTACGGCCATCACCAACGATAGCGCCTCCTTTATCCATACCTTCGGCTGGACGAATACACTTCTTTCCGAAAACCCTTTTTACGGCTTGGTACTGATCATCTTCCTGGTGGCGGTGGCCTCGCGCGGGGAAAAGCTTTTGTTCAAAGTAGCGACCGGCCTTGTCTTGACCAAGCTTTGCGTCGTCGCTTTCCTGGGTCTTTCAATGATACCGGCCTGGAGTTTGAAAAATGTCGGCGCCGTGCCGGCCCTGGGCGAACTGATCGATAAATCCATAATCATGCTGCCTTTCACCCTTACCTCCATCCTCTTTATCCAGAGTCTTTCGCCGATGGTCATTTCTTACCGGTCCAAGGCAAAGTCCGTCGAAGTCGCCCGGTACAGGGCGATGCGAGCGATGAACATCGCCTTCGGCGTCCTGTTCGTAGTGGTTTTCTCTTATGCCCTGTCCTTTACCCTGGCGATGGGTCATGATGCAGCGGTGGAAGCTTCGCGGGAGAACATCTCCGCGTTGGCCATGGTCGCTTCGATGATGACCGGTCACGGCGCGCGGAGCACGCTGGTGCAGATATTGTCGCTCATCCTTAACATATTCGCCGTCATGACGGCGTACTTCGGCGTATTCCTCGGATTCCGGGAAGCGTGCCAGGGCATTGCCATGAACATTCTGCGCCGGATCATGCCGGAAGATAAGATCAAAAAAGCGATGGTATCCAGAGGTATTCTGGTCTTCACGGTCATGGTATCCTGGGGGGCGATCTTGCTGAACGCTCGCGTACTCTCCTTCACTTCGATATGCAGCCCCATATTCGGCCTTATCGGCTGCCTCATCCCGGCCTATCTCGTTTACCACGTGCCCGAGTTGCACAAATACAAGGGTTTATCTTTGAAGATCATCATCGCGACGGGCATATTGCTGATAATTTCACCTTTTCTGGCCTTTTCATGAACGGAAGTTCTCGTCAATCGCCCTTTAGGTCCAATCTTTATTGTGATATAGTCGTATCGCCGCGAGAGGAAACGATACAGACCATTTAACCAATATAGCTATTAGAAAAATGATGAATATAATTAGCATTATGTTTCGGTTAGTTCGGGAGAGAAAGGATAGGATTACGAAGATGGAGATGGCTAGAATATTCAGTCGATTGAAAAAATACGGCCTATTGTGTGCCTCTTATCATTCATTGTACAAAGGGCATTCAGTTACTCCCGGCAGTTTTTCGTCTAAGGGCTCTTGCACGGGGACATATTTCAAGAGGCTTAAAACCTTTTTCTTTCTGCAACACGTTGAAATAAAACTGCTGCCTGTTCTCATATATTTGCAGATTTTCTTTTTTGCCGCCCTGTTTCCCCTATGTGGCGCCGCCCTTGCGGACCTGGCCGAAAGTATGGCGGATTGCGCAAAAATTGGCAATAGTGTAGAACGTTTGAAATGTTTCGACGATCTGTCCAGACGGCAAACTCCCGCCCAGGCTAAAATCTCTACCCCTGATACAGCGGACGCTAAAGCGAAGATTATTGACAAGCCTTCAGTCATGTCCAGGCAATGGGAATTGGATCCTTTAAGCAGGAAAGAAGCTCCAATAGTCAGGAGCCACCGTTCATCATATATCCTGCCGCTAACGTACAACACTACACCTAATAAAACCCCCGTCCCGAATGGCGAACCAATTGAAAACATGCAAAATGCTGAGGCAAAATTTCAGTTAAGCTTCAAAACAAAGCTTTGGGAGGATGTCATAGGGAAGGACATGGATTTATGGTTTGGGTATACTCAGTTATCTTTCTGGCAGATTTATAATTCAGCATTCTCAGCTCCCTTCCGTGATACCAACTATGAACCCGAACTGCTTCTCAATTTTAGAACGGATTACGACCTATTTGGACTAAAAGGGCGCATAATCAATATAGGTATAAACCATCAATCGAACGGACGTGCCGAACCTCTTTCAAGGAGTTGGAATAGAATTGTCGCGAATTTCGGATTTGAGAGAAGCAACTTCAACCTGTTGGTAAAAACATGGTACAGAATACCCGAAAGCACACAGAATGATGATAACCCGGGTATTGAGGGATATATGGGATATGGCGAGATATGGGGTTCCTACTATTGGAGGGGCCACAAATTTGGTGTGATGTTCCGCAATAACCTTCGTCTCGGTGATAATAAAGGTGCTGCACAAATCGAGTGGGGTTTCCCATTGCCCTTTATTAGTAATGATCGATTCAGCGGCTATGTGCAGTATTTCAACGGTTACGGAGAGGGCCTTCTTGATTACAATGCCAGTTCCAATCGCATTGGCGTAGGTTTTATTCTCACGGATTGGAGATGATATCATCATAGGTACTTCCACTGAGGGGACTGTAAACGTTCATCATATCAGTGATTTACGCATCCAGTGATTTTGATATTCGTATTTTTATGCACTACCCCACAGCAGGCTGCGGGGTAGTGCATAACCTGATATTTATATAAATATTATCAACACCCTTTGAGGAAGCCGAACCGGATGAACAAGTAAAGGTGGGTTGCCTAATGCGGTGCGTCGCCACCGGCCAGAGATCGGATCGCCTCCAGGGACAGGTCGATTTCCTCATCCTTATTGAAATAACCGAATCCAAAGCGGATCGTCCCCCGGGAGAAGGTCCCGATAGTCCGGTGGGCGGCGGGGGCGCATTGTAGTCCCGGCCGGCAGAGAATCCCATAATGTTCATCTAATTCCAGGGCCGCCTCGGACGGAGAAACACCGGCGATGTTAAAGGATACCACCGCCGTCCGGTTTGCGGCGTTGGGAGGCCCATGGACAGTGACGCCGGGCAGGGCGGCGAGCCCTGTAAGGAATCGAGCTGTCAAACCTTCTTCTTTGCTGCGGATGGCTTCCACTCCTTCAGCAAGGACAAAACGGACCCCCGCCCCCAGACCGGCGAGCCCGATAGTGTTAGGGGTCCCCGACTCGTATTTGTCGGGCATGAAATCCGGTTGTCCCTCGAATTCCGAGCGGCTCCCCGTACCGCCCATCATCAACGGCCGAAGCTGCTTTTCCAATCCCTCCCGAACATAAAGCCCCCCCGTCCCCTGAGGGCCTAAGAGGGATTTGTGGCCTGAAAAGGCGAGGAGGTCGATGGCCATCTCACCAACATGGATGGGCAATGCCCCCGCCGTCTGGGCCGCGTCCACACAGAAGAGAATTCCATGGTGACCGGCGATTTTCCCCAGATCGGCAATGGGCTGGATGGTGCCCGTCACGTTCGAGGCATGGGTAACGACGAGCAGGCGGGTATGGGGCCAAATCGCCGCCCGGACATCCTCTGTATCCAATCTGCCGTCGTCTGAACAGGAAACAACGGATACTTGCACCCCTTGAGCTTCAAGATATCGCAAGGGCCTCATGACGGAATTGTGCTCCATGCCGGAGGTAATAACATGATCGCCCGGGCTGAGGATGCCCAGCAGGGCAATGTTCAGCGCCTCCGTGGCATTTTTTGTGAAGGCAATGCGAAGAGAATCGTCGCACCCGAAAAGCTCCGCCAGGGCCTCCCGGGCCTCCAGGATAATCCGTCCCGCATCGAGGGAGCGGTGGTGTCCGGAACGGCCGGGACTGCCGCCGATCTGCTCATTATAATTGATCATCGCCGCCATCATTCCCGCAGGTTTGGGCCAGGACGTGGCGGCGTTATCGAAATAGATAATCGGGCTGTTTAATTGATCAAGGGGCATGGCCTATCTCCAGGTTTCACAATCCAACGGAATCTCTCAAGGGGGACAGATTTCAAATCTGTCCCCCTCCGTTTTCACAGCAATAATACCTTGTCCCATTCCACTTTCCCAAGCAGCTCCCTCTCTACATCCTGCTGCTTATCCTCGGTAATGCGCACACAGACGCCGCAGTCCGAACTGATATGGCGGGGCACGGGAATCAGCTTATGGGCGATTACCGCGGCCTTGAGGATCTTCTCCGCCTTCAGGGCATAGCTGACGGAGGGAAACAGGAATACAATATACCTTTGTTCTTCCATCAGGGGCGGAGCAGGCGGCCGGCGCCAGCCATCGTTTCGGCAATGTCGTACATATTGGAGATATGGCCCGCGGCCACCTGATCGCCGATTTCGAAGTAGTTGACACAGGTCCCGCAAACCAGAATATCCACCCCATCCTTGGCCAATTGCTGCAGATCATCTAGAACCGCCGAATCCTTCACGACCAGTTTGACCCCGGAGTTGTAACAAATGACCGTATCCGGCAGGGGTTTCAACTGGAGCAGGGTGTGGACAAAACTCCGGATCAGGATATCCCCCAGAACATCGTCACCACGTCCCATGTGATTATCGGACAGGACGACCACGAGAGGGCCGGTTTCCTTTCCCGCAACGACGGCGCAGGACAGCTCATTTTCCTGAGCACTGGGCCCTCCGCCCCCTTTAGTCTCATCAATAGCCCCGGTCCGAACCAGGGCAATATTTCTGATTCCCTCCTCTTTTTCAGTTACGGAGAATCCACAGGCCATTTTTACGGCCAGGCGCCGGATGTTTTCCACGGCCATGTCATTGTCCACCAGCACGGTTATCTGCTCATTTTCCTCGATTGCTTTTTTCGCCATAATGACAGGCTGCGGGCAGGCCAGCCCTCGGGCGTCAATGGTTACGGGCATATACTTATCCTCCTTGTCTTATCTCCCCTTAATGGTTCTACCTACCATAATTCAAAACACATTGCCTTTTCTTTCCGCAACTTCGTTCTGAAGTAATAAGCTGTCGAAGAGGGCCTCCACCCTGGTCCGGATCTGTTCGACATCGCCGTCGGAATAGTCCGTTTCGATCTTTAGGTACGGCAGGTTATGCTTATTTTTGGCATGGTTCATAATCTTGTAGGACTCGATGTTGTAGGAATGACAGGCATGGAGGACCACTTCTATGACGACATCGGGCTGGAAACGGGCGATTGTCCTGTCCAGTTCGTCCAGTCGCCTCGTATTGGGGGTCATGCAGGAGCAGGGAAGCTGTAGATAGCGGGCGGCAACGGCGGCGATGGGGTCGCCCGTGTTTTCTTCAATTTCTGTCATAAATGGTTTCATCCCCGTACAGGAGTCCATGGCCACGACCACCCCACCCGCCTCTTCGATGATCTTGTAAACCTTGGTGGAATCGCCGCCTACGGGACAACCGGTTACCAGCACCCGGGGGGCGGAGGCGGTTCCGTAATGAACCCCCTTTGCTTCCCTTTCCTCAAGCGTCTTGAAGACTTCCTGAAATATCGGCTGGAGATCTTCGGTGGTTGCCACCTGGGCCAGAAAGGCCAGTTCGTATGTCTCACTCCATTTCAGGAGGGACGGTTTTCTTGCCCCATAATCAAAAACGCGGTTCATCAGGCGGTTTTTGATGTTGGTCGCCTTGATCTCCGCCTCGATACCCTCCGGCGTGGCTGATTTTTCAAATGTTTTTTCCAGAAATCCCTGGAGCTTTGTGATCATCACCGCCCAGTTGACCAGCGCTTCCTTCTCATCGGGCAATTGGGGGAGGTCCATGACAAACATGGGTTTGTGCTCTGAGATCAACTCGAACATCTTCTTTTTTCCGTCGCAGGTGGTTTCCGCCACTACGGCGTCGGAAATGCCGAAGAAGGGGCAGGTATCGGTGATAATGAACCCGTAACTGGACTTGATAAGGGGGCAGAGATTGGCCGGCAGGACCGCTTCCGCCGCGGCGATGGTCTTGTTGGCAAAAGCGCAGAGAATGGCCGGCACCGCTCCGACGGCGCGGATCACCTCCATGGGGGCGTAACCGCAGTAAATGCCAGCCACGGGCATCCCCGCCGCGCGCTTTGTCTGGATATACTGGAGAGCCCGCTTGCCGGCTTCGCCGACAAATCCGTCTTCAATCAGGGGTTTCACATCAGGAACATTAAAAGCCATCTTTCTTTTCCTCCTTAGGATTTTTTTTCGGCAATCAAGGCGCAACCGAGGGCGCCGATGATTTGCGGGTAAGCGGGCGCATGAACCTTGCGATTCAGCTTATTTTCAATCTCCTTCTGCATACAGCGATTCAGGGCCACCCCTCCGGCAAAGAGGATATCCTCGGTGATGGATACCCGCTCCAGAAGGGAAACGGCCCGGGCGGCAATGGCCTGATGAATACCCCGGGCAATCGCCGGTCTTGCTATCCCCCGGGCAATGGTGGAAATGACCTCCGATTCGGCGAAAACGGTACACATGCTGTTGATGGGATGGGAAGCTTCCGCAGACATTGCCTCGGTCATGAAGTCGCCCAGAGACAATCCCAGGGCGGTAGCCATGATTTCGAGAAACCGGCCTGTCCCGGCAGCGCACTTATCGTTCATGTGGAACTTGTCGATCCTGCCGTCCTCAGTGAGAGAAATGGCTTTGGTATCCTGACCGCCGATGTCCAGAATGGTGCGGCAGGAAGGAAAGACCGCCCGAGCCCCCACCGCGAAGGCTTTGATCTCGCTGATTGTTTCACAATGGAGGTATTCCTTCACCAGATGGCGGCCATAACCGGTGGCCACGAGTGGTCCTGTGGGGGCATCATGCAGCAGTTCCCGGCAGACAGCGAGAGGATCGTAGGAAGTCAGGGCCTTGCGGGTCAGAACGATGGCGCCGCTTTCCAATACCACCAGTTTGATTGTCCGGGAACCGATATCCAGGCCAAGGGTCGTCGTCATGGGCGATCCTTTCCCGCTGCGATAAAAAACAGGGAAGCCACGGCCCATTCCCCTGTCTTGTCCTTATCGTTTATGACGGCAATATCCGCTGTGGCGGCAGGAACAATTACACAACGTCGGGGATGAAACATCCTTTGGGGGGAAATATTTGTAATTTCACTATAATAAACAGGTATTTGGAAAGGTTGATTGACCAATTCCGCCTCCTTATGGCACCATGCCGCGATCCCCACGGCATGACCATTAAGAGACTAAACGGTCAGGGGTGGCGAGACGGCAAAACGGCGCTTGATGGAGAACCGCCCGGGTTCTCTGTCAGCGCCTCATATTAATGGGGTGAAGAATAATAATAAATAAATCACTGATATCACTTTCTATATTTACTGAGTACACTCAACGTAACGGTCGGCTTATAGACAATCATCATGGGATTGTCAACAACAATGTGTTGTGGCGGCTTGGCAACGGGCTTTACTTTCCGGATGGTCATGAAACTCCCGCCGGACGGTGGAGGAGCTTCCATGTGACCCATATAGCAATGATGATGGCGGCAGTGAAAGCGACTACCGGCGCCAGCAGCGACAGGGTCGTGGCAATAACCGCCCCGGCAAGTTCAACCGTAGAAATCACGACGTTCGCCAGACCACCCGTCGAAACGGTGGACATTCCTCTCACAAGGGCGGTGCCCGTCTGAACGGCGCCGGCCATGCCGCCGCCGGCAATCAAGGCAATCGACCATTTCATGAAAGGCGACACATCGCTCATGACCGACGCGGCGGCGATTGTTCCTGCGGCAACAGCCAGAGGCGTGGTCACAGCGTCGAGAAGATTATCCATCCAGGGGATATAATAGGCCCCGATCTCCAGAGTCGCTGCAGTCGCAAAGGCAATCAGGGCCGGCCATGTCCCGATCCATTGAAACTCCGGGGCCAGGCTGACATAACCATTCATGGCGGCGATGCTCAGTCCGAGAAAGGGCAGGATGACGCGAAAACCGCAGGCCGCGCTCAAACCGATGCCGATAACAAAACCGGAAAACCCGCTCCATAATGGTTCCAAATCGCCGATCATCATGCTGTCTCAGGGATACTTCTTTTCAGGAGCTGAGTGCATAAAACCGTTTGCACCGTTTCATCCCGCTGGTTCAGGGTTGCGC
The DNA here is from genome assembly GCA_025355725.1 of Syntrophus sp. (in: bacteria). Lineage (GTDB taxonomy): Bacteria > Desulfobacterota > Syntrophia > Syntrophales > UBA8958 > UBA8958. The sequence goes on along the minus strand of JANXZC010000064.1, from coordinate 1,630 downwards.
AACGCAGGCGCACCGTGCCGCGATCCGGTCGCGAGGCCGACGGACGGATATCGATGACCTCGGCTACGGCCCGCAGTGTGTCGCCGGGCCGCACCGGGCGCAACCAGCGCAGCTCATCGAAGCCGGGCGAACCAAGGTTGTTGGCCAGGACGCCGGTCATGAGGAGCAATCTGAAGGTGACGGCAACGGTATGGATGCCGCTGGCAATGAGACCCCCATAAAGTGACTTTTTCGCCGCTTCCTGATCCATATGGAAGGATTGCGGATCAAAGTGGATGGCAAAGTCAATAATGGCGCTCTCGGTCATGGTAAGGCCCGGCGATTCAAAACGGTCCCCGGGCTGGAAGTCGTCGAAATAGAAAGATAGAGGTGGTCTGGTTTCTTTAGACAACCGGGAGCGTTTTATAAGTGGTGAGCTGCCCTGGTTCATACCGCTTCCTTGAGCTTCGGTATAGTGTCCCAGTAAACCTCATCGGGAGTCATGTTGTCAAGCCCCTGATGGCGGCGTCTTTTATTATATCGATCAAAGTATTTTGTAAGTTCCTGCCTGGCTTCGGCAATTGAGCTATACGCCTTGAGATATACTTCTTCATATTTGACACTTTTCCAGAGCCTCTCGATGAAAACGTTGTCCATCCAGCGGCCCCGGCCGTCCATGCTGATCCTGATGTTATGATTCTTGAGAATCTGTGTAAATGCGTCAGAGGTAAACTGGCTCCCCTGGTCAGTGTTGAATATCTGGGGTGTCCCGAAGCGGGAGATCGCCTCTTCAAGAGCCTCAATACAGAAGGAAGTATCCAAAGTATTGGAGAGCCGCCAGGAGAGAACCTTCCTGCTTGCCCAGTCCATGATGGCCACAAGATAACAAAATCCTTTCGCCATCGGTATGTAGGTAATATCCGTTGACCAAACACTATTGGCTTCCGTGATCGAAAGCCCTCTCAAAAGATAGGGGTAGATCGTATGGTCGGGATGCGGTTCCGAGAGGCGGGGTTTCTTGTAGATCGCCTCTATCCCCATTTTCCTCATCAGGGTGCGGACATGGGTTCTGCCAACCTTGAGACCCTTGTTCCAGAGTTCGTTCTTGATGCCTCTGCTGCCCATAAAAGGGTACTCCAGATGAATCTCGTCTATGAGACGCATGAGATCCCTATCCTTGTCGCTTACCGGCACATGGTCGTAATAGATGCCGGAGCGGGAGATATTTAATATTCGGCACTGTCTTGTGAGTGGCAACGGATGCTCCCTGTTGATCATTTCTTTGCGCTCAGCCCGTCCACACGTCCGAGCGCGACGGATAAAAAATCATTTTCCATCGTGAGTGCTCCGATCTTAGCGTGGAGTTCCTTCGTGTCGGGTGGCTGCGCTTTCTTGTCTTTATCGAAGACCTCTGAGGCCCTGTCCAAAAGCTGCTTCTTCCACATCGTGATCTGATTGGGATGGATCTGAAAACGCTCCGCTAATTCTGCAAGAGTGCGCTCACCCTTGACCGCCTCCAAAGCCACCTTGGCCTTGAATCCTGCTCCATGATTCCTTCTTGTACCTTTTGCCATAGTTGCTGCTCCTTTCTTTGTCATTATAGAGCAGCTTTACCACTTATGTCACTGTCCAGTTTTGCCAGACCGGCTCT
>JANXZC010000048.1 GCA_025355725.1 Syntrophus sp. (in: bacteria) | reverse complement strand
AACGGAAAAATGTGGATTAGCCTTATGATAATGTGTTGTTGCACCGGGGCGTGTTGTCCGTCCAACCGGGAGGGATTAGCGTGAGCTGATCTTCCCTGATCAGTGACGGAGCAAGTGCCCACTAAGCCGAAATAAAGGCGTATTTAGTGGGTTTTCTTTTTTAAGCATATTTAAGGAGTGAAGAAATCATGTCAAAGAAAAGATTGGATACCATAGTCGTTCACGCCGGCCAGGAAACCCCCGATCCTACAACCGGCGCCCGGGCCGTGCCCATTTATCAGACCACGTCTTATGTCTTCAAGGACACGGCCCATGCGGCCAGCCTCTTTGCCCTCCAGCAATTCGGCAACATCTATACCCGGATCATGAATCCGACGACGGATGTCTTCGAACGCCGGATTGCGGCCATCGAGGGGGGCAGCGGGGCCTTGGCCGTCGCTTCCGGTCAGGCGGCGATCACCATGGCCATCCTTGGTGTCACCCGGTTGGGAGACGAGATCGTTGCCGCCGACAATCTCTACGGGGGGACCTATCAGCTTTTCCATCATACCCTCCCCCGGTTGGGCCGGACGGTGAGATTTGTAAATTCACAGACACCGGAGGCGTTCCGGCAGGCCGTCACGGATAAAACCAGGGCCATCTTTGCTGAAACCATCGGAAATCCGAAGCTCGATGTCCCGGATTTTGCCGCCATCGCCGCCATCGCCGGGGACGCCGGGGTTCCCTTCATCGTGGATAATACATGTGGTGTGGGAATTGTGCGGCCCCTGGCCTATGGGGCCGACATCATCGTCGCTTCGGCTACGAAATTCATCGGCGGCCACGGGACCTCTATCGGCGGGGTCATTGTGGACGGGGGCAAGTTCAACTGGGGGAACGGCAAGTTTCCCGAATTTACGGAGCCCGATCCCAGCTACCACGGCTTGAAATTCTGGGAGGTCTTCGGCGCCTTCCCCGAGGCGGGCAATATCGCCTTTATCATCAGGACCAGGGTGGAGCTGCTCCGGGATCTCGGGGCCTGTCTGAGTCCCTTCAACTCCTTTCTTTTCCTCCAGGGTCTGGAAACTCTGACCCTGCGGCAGCAGAAACACTCGGAAAACGCCCTTGCCGTGGCGGAATTTCTTAAGGACCATCCCCTGGTGAACTGGGTAAACTATCCCGGTCTGACCGAGCATCCCAGTCATGCCACCGCCCGGAAATATCTGGACGGGCGGTACGGAGCCCTGGTAGGCTTCGGTATCAAGGGAGGCCTGGAGGCGGGGAAAAGGTTTATCGAGGCCGTAAACCTGCTCTCCCATTTAGCGAATATCGGCGATGCCAAGAGCCTGGTCATCCATCCCGCCTCGACGACCCATCAGCAGTTGAGCAGAGAAGAGCAGGAGGCGACGGGGGTAACGGAAGACTTCATCCGTCTATCCATCGGCATCGAGGATGTCGAAGACATCAAAGAGGACATCGATCAGGCGTTAAGAAAAGCCGCCCGGCCATAAGCTCTTGGATAACGCGGGTGGAATAAAACAATCCCTCCGCCTTCAGAGGCTAGGAGGGGGAGGGGATTATGATACTTCGTTGCTTTAGGAGAAAATATGAAAATATATAATGATATTACCGAGACCATCGGCTATACCCCCCTGGTGCGGTTGCATCGGATTGCGAACGGGAGCAAGGCCCAAGTCGTGGCAAAACTGGAATCCTTCAATCCCTTGTCCAGTGTCAAGGATCGCATTGGCGCTGCCATGATCACGGACGCGGAGAAACGGGGGCTCCTGAAGCCCGGCGCCGTCCTGGTGGAGCCCACCAGCGGCAACACCGGCATCGCCCTGGCCTTTGTAGCGGCTTCCCGGGGTTACCGGCTGATCCTGACCATGCCGGATACAATGAGCGTGGAAAGACGGCAACTTCTGGAAATCTTTGGGGCGGAACTCGTTCTCACTCCGGGAGCGGAAGGGATGAAGGGGGCCATAAAAAAGGCGGAAGAATTGGAGGCGACGATTCCCGGCGCTTTGATGCTCCAGCAGTTCAATAACCCGGCCAATCCCGAGATTCACCGCCGGACAACGGCGGAGGAAATCTGGAACGATACGGACGGACAGGCGGACATCCTGGTGGCCGGCGTCGGCACCGGCGGGACCATCACGGGGATCGGGGAGGTTCTCAAGGCCCGGAAACCGGGATTCAGGGTTATCGCCGTTGAACCCGCCGATTCGCCCGTCCTTTCGGGGGGACAGGCGGGACCGCACAAGATTCAGGGCATCGGCGCGGGCTTTGTACCCCAGGTGCTCAATAAAGATGTCATCGATGAGATTATCAAGGTTACGAACGAAAACGCCGGGCTCATCGCCCGCCGCCTGGCCAGGGAAGAGGGCATTCTGGCGGGGATATCCTGCGGCGCCGCCGTGTGGGCGGCCCTGGAGGTCGCAAAAAAGCAGGAAAACGAGGGCAAGTTAGTGGTTGCCATCCTCCCCGACACGGGGGAACGATATCTGACCACCTGGCTGTTCCGGGAAGGTTGAGATCATGATTCCTCCCCCTTCGAGGGGGAGGTCAGGAGGGGGATGGGTTGTATACCGTTTTGAGCGTAATTAATTCAATATGTTGTGATGGTGTTGACACGGGAATATTGGTATGGTGTCCTAGGATATAAGGGAAGATTAGAATGGTGTCAAAATTCATAAAAAAAGAGCAGGCGCAGCCGGAGGCAGGGGTGGAGATAACCCGGCATTTTACCTTCGCCTATCCCCCTTACGAGCTCCTGCTGGAGTGCGGCGAGAAGCTGGGTCCCATCACCCTGGCTTATGAGACCTACGGCCGTCTCAATGCCGAGAAATCCAACGCCATCCTTGTTCTCCATGCCTTGTCCGGAGACGCCCATGCCGCTGATGTCCATGGGGGCGGTGATGATCCGGGCTGGTGGAACGAAATGATCGGCCCGGGAAAGGGCTTTGACACAAACGAGTATTTCGTGATCTGTTCCAATATCATCGGCGGCTGCAAAGGCTCGACGGGGCCCGCATCTCTGAATCCGAAAACGGACCGGCCCTACGCCCTGGATTTCCCCTTCCTGACCATCGCCGATATGGTAAACGCCCAGCGCCATCTCATCGATCATCTCGGCATCGAGAGACTTCTCTGCGTAGCCGGTGGTTCCATGGGGGGGATGCAGGCACTCCAGTGGGCGGCTTCCTACCCGGAAAGGGTGCGGGCGGCCATCCCCATTGCCACGGCCCTAAAGCATTCTCCCCAGCAGATCGCCTTCAACGAGGTGGTGCGCCAGTCCATCATGGCCGACCCCGCCTGGCGGGAGGGTAACTATTATGATTTCGGGCAACCGGAGAAGGGGCTGGCCGTGGCACGCATGATTGGTCACATCACCTTCATGAGCGATCAGTCCATGGAAGAGAAATTTTCCCGGCGACTTAAAAACGGCGCCTTCAGCTTTAATTTAGACGCCGATTTCGAGGTAGAGGGCTACCTTCGCTATCGGGGGGCAAACTTCGTGAAGCGTTTCGACGCCAACTCGTATCTCTATATCACTAAGGCCATGGATTACTTCAACCTGTCCGGAGGGAAACTGATCCCGACGGGGAAGCCCATCAACACACGCTTTCTGGTCATCTCCTTCCAGTCGGACTGGCTGTATCCATCTTATCAATCCCAGGATATTGTCCGGGAACTGAAGGGCAAACAGGTGGACATCACCTACTGCGAATTGAAATCAACCTATGGCCACGACGCCTTTCTGGTAGAGGTAGAGGAACAGACGGAACTGATCAGACACTTCCTCGGCGTGACCTTGAAGGGCTACCATAGCTGGAATGGCCAGGGGATCAAATATGGCGGATTCGGATAATGAAAAATAATAATTTTCCGGAGCGTCCCGACCATCGCATCATTTATGAGGCGATTGCGCCGGAATCGCGGGTCCTCGATCTGGGCTGCGGGACGGGAGAGCTTCTGTATCACCTGGTCCGTTTCAAGCAAGCCCGGGTTCAGGGGATCGAAATGGACAAAAAGGCGTTTTATGAATGTGTTAAAAGGGGATTGAGCGTCTTTCAGGGGGACATTGAAACGGGGCTAGTAGAGTACCCCGACGGGGCTTTTGATGATGTCATTCTCAATCAGTGCCTTCAGGAAGTGCGCAAGGTAGATTTTGTCATTGAGGAATCGCTGCGAATAGGGAAGCGGGTAATTGTTGGGTTTCCCAATTTTGCCCATTTCCACTCCCGACTGATGCTGGGCCTGGGGGGACGCTCACCAATTACGGCCTCCCTGCCCTATTTGTGGTATGATACGCCGAATGTCCGATTTCTCAGCATCAAGGATTTTCAGATATTCTGCGCCGAAAAAAGACTGAAGATTCTGAGCGCCCATTTTCTGGGGAAGACGGGACCGGTCACTTTCTGGCCGAATCTCTTCGCCCTGAACGCGGTTTTTGTACTGACAAAAGGAAAGGAAGGTGGATAAAGATGAAGCCTGTCTATTTTGATTACGCGGCGACGACTCCCTGCGACCCGGAGGTAGTGGCGGCTATGTTGCCGTACTTTTGCGAACGTTTCGGCAATCCGTCGAGCATGCATGCCTTTGGCCAGGAGACGAAAGGGGCCGTCGAGGAGGCCCGGGAGCGGATAGCCGCCTTTTTGGGGGCAGCACCGGGAGAAATCGTCTTCACCAGTGGCGGTACGGAGAGCAACAATATGGCCGTCAAAGGGGTGGCCTATGCCCGGCGCGGAAAGGGGAACCATATCATTACCTCCCCTATTGAGCATCACGCCGTTCTGGAGCCGTGCCATTTTCTGGAAAAAGATGGATTTGAAATTACGATCCTGCCGGTGGACGACGACGGCCTCGTTAATCCCGACGATGTCCGCCGGGCCATTACGGACAAAACTATCCTTATCTCCATCATGCATGCCAATAACGAGATCGGGACGATCCAGCCCATTGCCGAAATCGGCAAGATCGCCAGGGAGCGGGGCATCTACTTTCATACCGATGCGGTCCAGACTCTGGGGCATCTGCCCTTTACCGTGAACGACCTGAATGTGGATCTCCTGAGCGCTTCAGCCCATAAACTCTACGGCCCCAAGGGGATCGGCCTGCTTTACGTGCGGAAGGGGACACGGCTGACTCCGTTCATGCACGGCGGGGAACAGGAAAACAGGCGCCGGGCTTCGACCCATAACGTTCCGGGAATCGTCGGTTTCGGCAAGGCCGTAGAGATGGCCCGGGGTTCCCTTGAAAAAGAAGTCCAGGACCTTACCGCCTTTCGGGATAAGCTGATCAAGGGCTTTCAGAAGGAAATGGACCAGGTGAAACTAAACGGTCATCCGACGCAACGCTTGCCCAATAATGTCAATATCTCTATCGCCCACGTGGAAGGAGAGGGGATGCTCCTCAGCCTGGACATGCTTGGCATTGCCTGTTCCACCGGCTCGGCCTGCTCCTCGGCGAGTCTGGCGCCGTCTCATGTCCTGATGGCCATCGGCCTGCCCCATGAACTGGCCCACGGTTCCCTGCGCTTCAGTATGGGACGGCCGACGACGACGGCGGACGTTGACCGCCTCCTGGATGTATTGCCCCCGGTAGTGGCAAAGTTGCGCGCCATGTCGCCATTATATAAATAAAGAGAGGTTGCCATGAGTCAATACAGTGAAAAAGTAATGGACCATTTCGCAAATCCCCGCAATGTAGGGGAAATCGAAAACGCCGACGGCATCGGCAAGGTGGGAAATGCTGTCTGCGGAGATATTATGAATCTCTACCTGCGGGTGGAAAACAACGTCATCACCGATGCCAAGTTCAAAACCTTCGGGTGCGGAGCTGCTATTGCCACGAGCTCCATGGTAACGGAGCTCGTGAAGGGCAAGACCATCGACGAGGCATTGGCTATAACCAACCGGGCCGTGGCGGAGGCCCTGGGAGGGCTGCCGCCCATCAAGATGCATTGCTCCGTTTTGGCTGAAGAGGCCTTGCAGTCGGCCATTGACGATTATTTAAAAAAACAGCAGGATAAAGCATGAGCAAAAAAGTGGCCATAGCCATCAGCGGCGGAGTTGATTCCTCCGCCGCGGCCTGGCTTCTCAAAGAAGATGGATATGATGTCGTCGGCGTCACCATGTGCCTGGGCATCCCTGCGGCGGAAGATGGACCCGTCAAGTGCTGTGGTCCCAAGGAGATTGAAGACGCCCGCCGGGTCTGCCAGAAACTGGGGATCCCCCATTATGTCCTTGATTTTGCTGGCGATCTTGAGGATAAGGTCATTCGTCCTTTCATCGCCGAGTACCTGCAGGGACGGACCCCGAACCCCTGCGTGGAATGCAACCGGGCCGTCAAATTCGGAACCCTCCTGCAAAAGGTGCGGGCCATGGGTTTCGAGTACCTGGCCACAGGGCATTATGCCCGGGTGGATCATGATCATGTCCCCTCCCGCCTGCGCATTCCCCGGGATACGAGGAAGGATCAGACCTATTTTCTCTATGCCATGGGCAAAAGGGACCTTCGCCACGTCATGTTTCCCCTGGCCGACTATCAAAAGGACGAAGTGCGGAAACTGGCCGCGGCGGCCCAGCTTCCTACTTCGGATAAACCGGACAGTCAGGACATCTGCTTCATCCCCAAGGAAGGAATCGAACCTTTCATCAAGCAACGTGCCGGGGAAAAGATCCATCCGGGAGATATTGTGAACCCTGTGGGACGGGTGCTCGGACGTCATCGGGGGCTGCCCTTTTATACCATCGGACAGCGGGGCGGCCTGGGGATCAGCAATCCCGTGCCCCTTTACGTCCTGGCCCTGGATGTGACCGGCAACCGCCTTATCGTTGGCGAAAAACACGAGGTCCGGGCGCCGGGACTTATTGCCGACGGTCTCAATCTGCTCGTGGACCGGCCCCCGGAGCGGGCGGCGGCCAAGATCAGGTATGCCCACCGGGCGGCCCCTTGTGACGTGATATGGGAAGGTACATCCCTGACCGTCCATTTTGATCAGCCCCAGGAGGCCATTACCCCCGGCCAATCCGTGGTCGTCTACGACGGCGACGTGGTTGTGGGGGGAGGCATCATCCGGGAGGCGATCAATTGACTTGCGGGGATAACTGCGACTGCTTGTTGCAGAGCAAAAAAGGATGGCGCAGAGATGATGTATTATGTAGCTAAAATAGCGGTATCCGCGTTATTGATTGTGGCCGTTTCCGAGGCTGCCAAACGGTATTCGCTTTTTGCAGCACTGGTGGCATCGTTGCCTATTGTCTCGATCCTGGCGATGATTTGGTTTTTTATCGAAACATCTGATTTAACGAGGATTGCCGAGCTTTCCTATGAAATATTCTGGCTGGTGATTCCGTCTTTGCTACTGTTTTTACTACTCCCCCTTTTCATTAAGTGGGGAATGGGATTTTGGTGCAGCCTGGGTGCGGCTATTGCGGCAACAATTGCCGGCTATTTTGTCATGATGCATTTGATGAAAACATACTTATAGAAAATTAAAATAAGGAGTCAGTAGGTGGATTTGATTGATAAAATTCTCAGGTTGAAAAAGGAAAGAAACGCCGTTATCCTCGCCCACAACTATCAGATTCCCGAGGTGCAGGATATCGCCGATTTTGTAGGCGACTCCCTGGGCTTGAGCATTCAGGCGGCAAAAACGGACGCCGACGTCATTGTCTTTTGCGGCGTCCACTTCATGGCGGAAACGGCCAAAATCCTCTCACCTCGGAAAACGGTGCTCCTGCCGGAAAAGGCGGCCGGCTGCCCCATGGCGGACATGATCAACGCCGATCAGCTCCGCGCCCTGAAGCAGGAACACCCCGGGGCCAAGGTCCTCTGCTATGTCAATACCTCCGCCGCCGTCAAGGCGGAGTGCGATCTCTGCTGCACCTCCGCCAACGCCGTCCGGATGGTCCGGGAGGGGCTCAAGGATGCCGATGAGATCATCTTCATTCCCGATAAATACTTGGCCGATTACGTATCCGCGCAGACGGGACGCTCCTTCATCGTCTGGCCGGGGTTCTGCCCCACCCACGCCCGCATCCTGCCGGAGAATATTCTTCAGGAAAAAGAACTGCACCCGGAAGCGGTGGTGATCGCCCATCCCGAATGCCCGCCGGAATTACGCAAATTGGCCGACTGTGTGACCTCCACGGAGGGAATGTGCCGCTACGTCAAGGAGACCAAAGCCAAGGAAATCATTGTCGCCACGGAGCGGGGCATCCTCCATCGCCTCCGGAAAGAAAATCCCGATAAGGTGTTCTATCCGGCCTCAAAATTTGCCCTCTGCATGAACATGAAACTGATCCAGTTGGAAAAGATTCTCTGGGCCTTGGAGGACATGGCGTATGAAATTATCGTTCCCGAAGAGATTGCCGACCAGGCCCGGGCGAGTATTCAGCGAATGCTCGATTTCAGTGAGTGAAAAGGAAGATAAAATGATTAAAGGTGAAGTTATCGCTGTTTGTCACAGCGACCGGAAGGGAACCCGCAAGGCGCCCATACCCTCGGGCGTCTTCATCGAGGATTACGGCCTGTCCGGAGACGCCCATGCCGAACAAGGAATCCGACGTCAGGTGAGCCTCCTTGCCGAGGCCAGCATTGAGAAGATGAAAAAGCTGGGCATTGAGGTGGGGCCGGGCGATTTTGCCGAAAATCTGACAATTTCCGGCTTGGAGTTACACCGCCTGCCGCCGGGAACGCAATTGCAGACCGGACCCAAGGTCCTTCTGGAAATAACCCAGATCGGCAAGGCCTGCCACAAGGGCTGCGCCATATTTGAACAGGTGGGGACGTGCATCATGCCCAAGGAGGGAGTCTTTGCACGGGTTATCCGGGGTGGAACTGTCAATGTTGGCGATCCGATAGAAGTATTACATCCGTAATTTTTTCCTCCCCCGGCAAGGGAATGATCATACAATGAGGATAGAACCATGAATGAAACAAAGGAAATGGATCTGACAACGATAGTGGACTCCCTGTGCGTTACGAACAACGGCTTTTCCGGGGCCATGCGCCGGGACCAGAACGACCAGCCCCTTCCCTCCCGGGACGTAATCATTGAAATCGTTGAGGCCCTGCGCTCCGTTCTGTTTCCCGGATATTTCGGTTTTTCCGGTCTCAGGGCAAGCAGCGTCCACTTTCACGTGGGAGCCACCCTGGACCGTCTGCGCCCGATTCTTGAGGAACAGATAAAAAGAGGGCTCTGTTTTTCCTGTGTCCGTGGTAACGCTTCCATCAGCCCCCCCCATACCAGAGACCATTGCCCCGATTGCGACCATCGCCCCGAAGACGTCACCAACCGCTTTCTGGCCCGCCTTCCCGCTATCCAGCGCATGCTGTCCACGGATGTCCAGGCTTCCTTTGAAGGCGATCCGGCTGCTTCCAGCTCCGACGAGGTTATCTTCTGTTATCCCGGCCTCCTGGCGATCACCAATTACCGCCTCGCCCACGAACTCCACCTGCTGGAGGTTCCTCTCATCTCCAGAATGATCACCGAGTACGCCCACAGCATTACGGGGATCGACATTCACCCCGGGGCATCCATCGGTAAATATTTCTTTATTGACCATGGCACGGGAGTGGTCATCGGAGAAACCTGCCTTATTGGCGACCGGGTGCGCATTTATCAGGGGGTAACCCTGGGGGCCAAGAGCTTCAAACTGGATGAAGAGGGCAAACCGATCAAGGGTGTTCCCCGTCATCCCGTCGTAGAAGACGATGTGACCATCTATTCCGGGGCAACCATTCTGGGCCGTGTCACTATCGGCAGAGGCTCTGTTATCGGGGGCAACGTCTGGCTCGTCGAAAGCGTCCCGCCCTACAGCCGGATCTCCCAGGCCCAGATCCGGCAAGAGCTATATGAAAACGGCGCCGGGATTTGAATGGGGTAAATTCCCTTGAAGAGATAAAAAGCTAACGGAGAATTCAAATGAACCGCATTATTCTTAAAAAATGTCCCAAGGTTTATATCCTCGAAACACACCGTTCCAAGACGCCGGACTCCACTCTTCAGTTTATAGAGCGGATCAAGGAAACGGTCGGCATGATGTCCTTCAGAAACGCCACGGAGGTGGACAGAATCGGGATTCAGGTTTTCACCTGCGATCGTATCCGGCCTGACGGTTCAAAGACAAGTCACACCGGCAAGGGCGTTTCTCCGATCCAGGCGCAGGTCTCCATCACCATGGAGGCGATCGAACGCTACTGTTCCGAATTCAAAGAGGAATATCTGGGGAAGCTTGTCCGGGGAAGTTACAATCAGCTCAAATCCAAGTTTAACGTCCTCGATCCCCGGTCAATGATTCTTTCCGGGTTGAACGATTATAATCATGATTGGGAAATCCACTGGACATGGGGGCACGATCTGTCCAAAGAAGAAGAGATCCTTGTCCCGGCCTGCGCGGTTTATCATCCTTTCCATGAAGATAGAGAATTGATGATGAACACCCATACCAATGGTATTGCCGCCGGGAATACCATGGAGGAGGCGGTGATTCACGGTCTTGCCGAAGTTGTAGAACGAGACGCCTGGAGTATCGCCCAGTACACGCAGCATTTCCATGATGCCATCTTTATCGAAGACGACCGGGAGAACGATTTCATTATCGGCATTTTTGAAAAGTTTGAAAAAGCGGGAATCGAAATAGTGGCTAAAGATCTCACCACCGATGTGGGGATACCTGTGGTTGCGGCTTTTTCCCGCGATTTGCAACACCGGACAATGGAGACCATAGATGGCTTGGGAGCCCATCTGGATCCCAAGGTGGCCACGGTGCGCGCGCTCCTCGAGATTGCGACAACCCGCGCCCTTTTTATTCAGAAGTACGGGCTGGAAGGGATGTGCGAAACAGCGCCCCTTTATCTTCGCCAGGGGGAAGATGAAAACTTCCGTTTCTATGCCTATAAGCAAAAGGGTATCAAAGAACTCGAGGTAGGCTATAGCACCGACATTTATGATGACATTCAAAGCATGATTTCCAAGCTCCGGGCGCGGGGGTTGGATCGGGTGATCGCCGTCAATCTCACCCGGTCCGATGTGGACATTCCCACCGTCCGAATGATCGTCCCCGGCATGGAGACCTATTGTTTTGACAAGACAAGGGTTGGAGAAAGGGCCATGAAAGCCCTCGCTGATGAGGCGTAATTTAGCAGCGGAGGTTTTGTGACCGGATCAGCGATGGACGAAAGATTATATGGCGTCTTTACCGTCAAAGAGATCATCTGTGACGGTGATACCGCCCGATTGGACGATACGGAAAAAAGCGTTATCGGCGAAATATCTCTGAAGATCTATATCAACGGCACGGAATACGCCTCCCTCCTTTGCCTCAACCAGTGGACGGAAGAACTGGCCCTGGGGTTTCTCTACAGTGAAGGCGTTATTGACACAATCGGAGATGTCTCGTCCATAGCCTATAATGAACGCCTGTTCGCTGTGATGATTGATCTTGTTCCCGGAAGAGCGGTCGAAAAGTGCGAAAGTCTGCGGAGCGTCACATCGGGTTGCGGGAAATGTTTTACCTATATCAACCCCCTCAAAGACGAGAAATTCCTGCCCGTGCCAAGCCAGGATAGATTCCCTCTCACCAACATTCTAAACTCCATGAAGGAGTTTGAGCGGCGCTCGGAACTTTATCGGACCATCGGCGGGGTCCATAGTGTTTTGTTTCATCACGCAGACTTTTCCATTTTTAACGAGGATATCGGGCGGCACAATTGTTTCGATAAGATCGCCGGCGTCCTCCTTAGAAACGGTAAAATGGATCTTGTCGGCAGCGGCATGCTCTTCGTGAGCGGGAG
>JANXZC010000043.1 GCA_025355725.1 Syntrophus sp. (in: bacteria) | reverse complement strand
GTCCTGCCAGAATCTCTGTATAGTGAAAGACCTTGAACTTGCCTCCCAGCTTGGGATAGTCCTTTTTGAAGACATTGAGAGCGTGAGGGTCCAGCGTGATAATTTTCTTGACACCCTTGCCTTTGAATTGCTCGATATTCTCCTGGGCCAGCTTGGTAAAAAGACCCATCTCACCCAGGATTTTGACTTCGCTGCCGTCGCAAGCCTCTTCGCTTCCCAGGATGCCCACGGAGACTCCCGCATCGACGAGGAGTTTTCCCACGGAACGGGCCATTTTCTGTCCGACCTCGTCATAAGAACCGACACAGCCCGCATAGAAGAGGTATTCCTGGTTTACGTAAGGTTGAAGGCCTGTTCCTTCGGCCCATTTTCCCCTTTCCGATTGCGGCAGTTTATACGGGTTGCCGCTTATAGCGATAGCCTTGAAATAATCCCGCACTTCGGGAGGAATCCGGCCCTCATTGACCAACTCAGCCTTAGCTTCCTGGAAGATGTCTGGTATGAAATCCTTGAACTTCGGAAAGACACACTGGGTTTTACAGTTGTCGCAGGCGACGCAGGAATAGAGGATCTCGGCGAAGTGTGGACTGCTCTTGATCTCATCATTCAGCCAGGCCCGGATGAGCCACATTCTCCCCCCCGGCGAATAAGTATCCCAACCGAAGGCCTTGTAGGATGGGCAATTGAAATCAACATAATCGCTCGGAAATTTACAATATCCGCACCGGAAGCACCGGTGGACAATGTCTGCGTGTTCTATCGTACGGACGTAAGTCATGGGTTCACCTCCCAATTGCCGGGATTCATGATCCCCTGGGGATCGAGGTTTTTCTTGATCATCTGAAGGAGCTTGAGGGCGTTGGGATCCATTTTCTCCATGGTCATCTTCTGCTCCATAAAATTAGGCTTCCAGGGAATACCACCCATTTCCAAAGCGAATGCCGTTGCCTCATCCAGGGCGTGTTTCACCCGGGTCATCATGGCCGGATCGTTCCGGTTAAAGGCGAAGGAAATGCTGAACATCATGCAATGGCCTCCCGAGATGAGCCGTGCCGAACTGGCATATAGGACATCATATTTTGCGGCCAGTTCAACAACCTTGGCAGCATACTGGGGGAAATGTTCAATAATGGTAATAGGACCTGAATACTCGAAGCCACCGCCCTTGGGCACGTCGGCAAAGTCGGCAATGCCGCGCTGAGGCATCTCCATCAGCATGTCCTTCATATACTGAACGCTCATGAAGCCGCCGTCCTTGGAATCCATGTATTCCTGAAGAGTGTCCCAGATCATCCGCCGCTTAAAGGTGATTTCCTCTTCCGTGTCACCCGTAAAGTAGAGGGTGATGTGGTAGTTGCCCTGAAACACAAGCGGCTTGGGCTGGAACCAGACATTGACATCCTCCAGTATCTCCAGGTGTGTAAGTTTGTAGAGGATATGCGGAATCAGGTCAACCCGGTCGGTCACAAACAATTCAACATCCCGGATCTTCTTGTTGGGGTAGAGCCGCATTCCGATCTTGGTGATAATGCCCGTTGTTCCCAGCCAGCCCAGAAAAAGGGCCGACAGGTCGGGCATGGTGGGTCCCCTGGAGAACCAGTAAGGTCCTAAAGAGGGGGAACCGATCAGGCAGATTTCACCGGTGGGCAGGACAACTTCCAAGCCGGTTACCATCTCGGAATTGAAGCCGTACTGCTGGGTCAGCCGTCCTTGGCCGTGGAGCGCGGCATTGGCAGCGATGGTTGTCGTCGGAGGCGCATCGGGAATACTGTGGCGAAGCTGCGGGTGATGTTCCTGCAGGTAGGCCTTGAGAACACCCTGGGAGGTTCCCCCTTCCACGACGGCGTAGCGGGCCATGGCATTCACTTCCAGAATTTTGTTCATCCGTTTCATATCCAGGACGATGCCGCCCTTCAGGGGAATCACGAGACCCGTAAGCGACATGCCGTTGCCCATGGGGACAACGGGAATCTTTTCCCGGTTTGCCAACAAAACAATTTTTTGGACTTCTTCCGTCGTCCTCGGGGCCACAACATAGTCCGGCAGGTGGGGCGTCAGAACGCCCGGATCACGCGAGTAGAACCAAAGCTCTTCCGGGGTGTTGGAAACGCCCCGCTCTCCGACAATCTCGACGAGGGCTTTCAGGATATCGTTCATCTTACCGCACCTCCCTTTCCTTTTCTCCAATGGCCATCTTGCACAGGTCAATGATATGAAACGGCTTCAACCCTTTTTTAGCAACCTTTTCCGACAGGCTTGACTGGCAGGCCGGGC
>JANXZC010000033.1 GCA_025355725.1 Syntrophus sp. (in: bacteria) | reverse complement strand
GAAAATGGTGAGGGCAATTAAAACAGCCCCGATCACCGCCACTTCCCTGGCCTTGATAACCCGCATTTTGATGAGCAAATCGGGCCGCTTTCTATAAAGGAGGACCACCATCCCAGCAGTCATGGCCCCTTCGAGGATGCCGATGGGAAGCTGGGTGGGAATGAAGGCGATAAAGACCTTCCAGAATAGAGGCAAAAAAGCCGCCTCCCCGCGTATCCCGGCGGCTAATTCCACCGAGGTCATGAAATACGTCGCCCAGTCGGCAAAAAGTCCGGCCATGAAGGCTGCTACGGCCATGTTCACCTTAACAGATCGGAGGGCGCGAAAGGTCAGGAATCCCGTAAAGGAACCCATGACGCCCATGGAGACAATATCGGCACCCAGGGTGCTTAGTCCCCCGTGGGCCAGGAAAAGGGCCTGAATCAGGAGGGCAGCAGCGGTAATGACCACACTGATGGCCGGACCGACAAGGATTCCGGAGATGCCCGTGCCGCAGGGATGGGAACAGGTCCCGGCGAAGGGCACCGGGATGGGCATGCAGGAGATAATAAAAACCACGGCGGCCATCAGGCCGACGAGGGGTTTAAAGGAAAGATCCTCCGAACTGCGCCTGTTGAGGCGGTAGATTCCCCAGGCAAAAAAAGGCAGGGCCGCGGCAAACCAGAAGGCCGCCCAGTTGAAGGGCAGGAGCCCTTCGGCAATATGCATGGCCGCCGCATTCTTAGGCAGCGCCAAACCGCCAATAAGGACGATGACAAAACCACTCTTCACCCTTTTCATATAATGACCTCGTCATATTTGAGCCGTGAAATTCACGGAGAACGCTAACAAAAATAATCGCTGATGACAAGGCATGAATTTAAAAGAAGGAAACCTTTAGTGGAAATCATTCCGTAAGGTTCCACATCAGGGCAAAAAGCTCCTATTGGGGAAGATTGGCCATCGTTTCATACTCTTCAGGGACAAATCTGGGAGTGCATATGCAAAGGAAGAGCAAATCTTTACCACCGGTATTGGTGATACGCTGGGGGGTGCTCCGGGGGATGATGACGACGTCTCCCGGGCCGACCTCCGTCGGGGGAAGATCTCCAACCTCGACCAAGCCGGTTCCTTCCATGATGACATAGCGCTCAACCGAGCCCTTCAACCGGTGGAAGACCGTCGTAACGCCGGGACTGACCCGGGCCCGGGCAATAGATACCTCTCCATCTTCCGGACTATTCCACATCTCCAGGATGAAGCAGCCCTCTTCGGTGAAAAACTCGTCCTTCCCGCTTGCTTTGATCAACCATTCTCTCACTTAAAATATTCCCTCGCACCCACCTGTATTCATTATGTTTAACTATTCAAGCACTGATCCGTCCAAATCAGCATGCCAATTTCGTTTCATCGAAGATTAATCTTGGTGTCACGAAATTGCAACATTGTTTTTGTATCATTACTGCCTGAGACAAACTGAAAGCATGAAAGATCGACATCCGCATATGCAGATTATTTGTCATTATTTGTTATTATTTGTTGCTTTATGTTAATTTTAACTTGAATTGTTGAGAATCATCCGCTAATATAGCGCGTCGTTGGAGAGATGATTCGCATTGCGTGAGATAATAAACGAAAAGGAGGTGATCTCCGGCGTAAGTTGCTCAAAGGGGATGTGGTTTTTTAATGAAAAAAACCGCCAACTATTTGGTATCTGTAAAATATATTCCCCGAATTGCCAGTTCGGGAGAAGCAAGAATAATAAACATTATCAGGAGGAAAAGATGAGGAAATTTTGGTTACTTTTACTATCCATCGGCCTGCTCATGGCTTTCGCCATGCCCGCTGCGGCAGTAGATGTAAAGTTCAGCGGTTCGTACTATGCCCAAGGCTGGTACGTGGATAATCCCTCGGTGCTGAACAAGGACAATGCTCCTGCGGGTAAGACAAATTTGGGCGCCAACGCATTCTATTCCCAGCGATTCCGCCTGACGACGGAATTTCAGGTCGTCGAAGGCCTGAAACTCGTCACCCGCTTTGACGCCCTGGAAAAAAGATGGGGCGATCAGTCCTGGGCCGGCGGTACTGGCGAGACCCAGACCCGCGCATCAGCAGCCGGCACCGGTAGTACGACTACCGCTGGTCCAAACTACGGGACAAAGCTGCAGGAAAACCTTGAATTCGAAAGGACTTATCTGGATTTCAACGTTCCATTCGGCAAATTCCAGGTCGGTTACATGGAGTACCTTGTGTGGGGCACATCGTTCCTTGATACCACCCTCACTGCGGGCGGCATCCGTTACTACTATACTCAGGGTCCCTTGATGATGGTGGCTGCAATTGAGAAGCGGTCTGAAGGCGTAGGGCTCTACGGTGGTAAAAACGGTGGAGGTACTTCTACTGCCCCCGGTCTGGGAACAAGCACTATCGGTGCTGCCAACGACGCCGACAGGGATGTCTATGACCTCGGCGGCATTTACAAGTTCGGCGCCGGTGAGGCAGGCCTTCTCTATCAGTACGTACGCAGTGCTACAAACAAGTTCCCTTACGACAACGGTTATCTGTCCCAGCTTAACCTGTTATTACCCTACGTAAAGGCGACCTTCGGCAATTTCTTTATCGAAGGCGAGGGCATATATGGATTTGGTAATCTCCGTGCCTATGATAGCAATGGCGCAACAACAACCACGGCAGCAGGTGCATCCTCGGCAGCAAACGGCACCAAGGCTCAGGATGTCGGTTTAAGCGCCCTGGGCCTGTTCCTGCACGGCAAGTATGATATCAAACCCGCCTACATAGGGGCGAAGTTTGTCTATATCAGCGGCGATGACAATCAGAACAGCGACAAGGCTAGCGGCTCTATCATGCAATCACAGCAGATGAACCGAACCTTCTATCCCACCCTGATCCTCTGGAACGACGACTACCAGAACAACATGGGAAACATCCAGGGAAACATCCCAACGACTGCCACCGGGACCAACCGCAGAACCGGCCAAAGCTACGCCGTAAGCCAGAATATGGACAACGTCTGGTTCTATCAGGTCTACGCCGGGGTCAAGCCTACTTCCAAAATAGATATCCAGGCGGCCCTGTCCATCGCCAGTGCGGACAAGAAGCCGAAGAGCGACGTGGGCGCCGTCGGCAGCAATGGTTATTATGGCGGATCCCCTGTCACCGAGTTCGTATCCAGCCAGTATGGTACGGAACTCGACCTTACGGCCTCCTATAAGATTTACGACAATCTGACCTACGTGATCGGCGCCGGTTACCTCTGGACAGGCGACTATTTCAAGGGCTATGACAATAGCGCCGTGGTCAGCAACAATTACCTTCTTTCCCATAAGTTGACACTGACTTTCTAAACTTATCGGAATGATCTGCACGCAAAATGCCCCTGCGATTCTGTGCAGGGGCATTTTTTTCAGGATAAGAAAAATGAACAGACATGAAGTAAAGTGAACCACTAAGAAAAGGGAGCTGGACATGAAAAAGAGTTTATTGCTGTCGTTTTTGATCCTGATAATGGCACTGCCGGGTCTGCTATGTGCCAAGGATAAGAGATTTATCTTCATGGCCTCAACCATCGGCCCTATTGATGCCGGTATCGTCGGGTCTCTGGAAGCAGGCTTTGAAAAGGATACGGGCATCCGGGTCCGTCACGTCGGCGCGGGCACGGGAGCGGCGATGGATATTGCCAGAAAATGCAACATCGATCTGGTCATGGTCCACGCCAAGGCCCTGGAAGAAAAATTTATCGCCGAGGGATATGGCACGGAACGGATTCCCCTCATGTACAACGATTTCGTCATCGTGGGACCCGCAAGCGATCCTGCCGGAATCAAGGGCATGAAGACGGCCAGGGAAGCCTTGAAAAAGATCGCCGACGCGGGAGCCTTGTTTATTACCAGGGGTGACAAATCGGGCACCCATATCGCGGAAATGGACCTTTGGAAAACGGCGGGAATCAAGCCGGCCGGTCCCTGGTACGTGACTTATGAAAAAGGGGCTGAAGGAAATGCCCCCACCCTCCGTTTCACCGATCAGAAAGGGGCATATACGGTAATCGACCGGGCCACGGTTCTGGCCCTCAAAAAAGACATTAAACTTGAGATCCTGGTCGCCGGCGACGAAGCCCTGCTGAACCGCATCTCTCTGATCCCGGTAAATCCGCAGAAATGTCCCCAGGCCAATCTCAAGGAAACGATGATCTTCGTGAAATGGCTTACAGACCCTAAAAAGGGGCAAAAGATCATCCAAAGCTTCGGCGTCAAGGAATATGGGAATCCCATGTTCTTCCCCGATTCGATCCCGTGGCGAAAGAGCCAGGGCATTAAATAAGAGCATACGGAGGACAGCACATGAAGAGGCTAACAAAATTAATTTGGACATTTTTCTCAATCTTCGCCCTGTTGATACTTGCCGGTGTAAGCATAAGCACGGCGGACGCCGCACCGGCTGCTCAACCCAAACAGAAAAATATCATTCTGGCCACGACCACCAGCACCCAGGACACGGGCCTGTTGGACGTTCTTATTCCGATCTTTGAAAAGAAGACCGGTTATTTCGTCAAGACCATCGCCGTAGGGTCAGGTCAGGCGATGACCATGGGGGCCAAGGGAGAGGCAGATGTCCTGCTGGTCCACTCCCAAGCGGCGGAGAAGAAATTCATGGCCGACGGCAGCGGCGTCGATCGCCGCCTGGTCATGCACAATGATTTTATCATTGTCGGACCGCCGTCAGACCCGGCGACAATCAGGCAATCAAAAAAGGCGGCAGAGGGATTTAAAAAGATCTCCCTGAGCAGCGCCCTGTTCATCTCCAGAGGTGATAATTCGGGGACCAATGCCAAGGAAAAGGAGGTCTGGAAGGCCGCCGGGATCCAGCCGGAAGGGCAGAAGTGGTATCAGCAGACGGGCCTCGGCATGGGACAGACCCTCGCCGTGGCTGCGGAGAAGAAAGGATACACCCTTGCCGACCGGGGAACCTATCTGTCCATGAAAAAGAACCTTGGCCTGGACATCCTTCTGGAGGGAGACGGCGTGCTCCTAAACATCTATCATGTCATCGAAGTAAACCATGCCAAATGGCCGAAGGTGAACGCCGCCGGGGCCAAGGCCTTCGCAGATTTCATGGTATCCAAGCAGGTACAGGGCATGGTCAAGACATTTGGCGTCGAAAAATTCAGTTCTCCCCTCTTCTTCCCCGATGCGGGAAAGAGGTTAGAAGATTTGGGGAAATAAGGAAAAGAAGACCCAAATCTCACGAGTGGAAATATCGGCACGATCATTCACAAATTGTGAGTTCGACAAAAATGGTCACCCCGGCGAAAGCCGGGGTCCAGTGCTTTTGCAATCATTGGATATTTCTGGATACCGTCTTTCGACGGTATGACGTTTCTGATGTATTGACGCTCTTTAGCAAATATGTCGCAAATAGTTGTTTGAATTTGTCATTATTAGTTGCCTTTCGTCTTGATAATCTCCCGAAGATCATTTAAGATGCCCCCGCTTCAGGAAAGGAGACCTGTATGCCCGCCGAGATGATGAACACCAAAGAGGTCGCCAAGTATCTTGATATCAACGACAAACAGGTTTATGCCCTGATCCGGGAAGGGGGAATACCGGCTACGCGCGCCACAGGGAAGTGGATTTTCCCGAAGAAGCTGATCGATGAATGGATTGAAACAACGGCCCGCGATGGTTTGTCCCAAGCCCGCCAGAAAAGCGCCGCCGTCTCCGGAGCCCTCCTCGCGGCGGGGAGCAACGACCCTATTCTGGACATCCTCCAGACCACACTGCGGAGAATGCATCCCGATTTATATATCTTTTCCGCCAATACGGGAAGTACGGAGGGGCTGGCAGCCCTGAATATGGGCTATACGGACATTGCCTGGTCTCATCTGTGGGATCCGGAAAGCGGACAATATAACACGCCCTTTCTCTCCTCCCGCCTTCCCCGGATCGACGCCGTCGTGGTCAACCTGTTTCACAGGGATATTGGTTTGATCTCCGCCGCCGATAACCACCTGAACATCAGGAATATCGAAGACCTGCAACAACCTGGTATCCGCTTCGTCAACCGCCAGGAGGGATCGGGGACCCGCCTGCTCATTGATTATCATCTAAAACAGGCCGGAATCAGCACGGACGGAATCATTGGCTACGAAAACGAGGTCTTTACCCATCTCGAGGTCGGCCTGGCCATCCTCTCCGGCCAGGCGAATGTGGGAATGGCCACCGGATCTGTCTCCCGTATGCTTGGTCTTTCGTTTCTTCCCGTCACCAAAGAGCGATTCGATATGATCCTTGATAAAAAAACCTTCTTCGGAAAGGGCGTTCAAAGTTTCATCGACACGATAAGATCCAATCCATTCCGCGAAGGCGTCGAAAAGCTGGGGCATTACGATTTTTGTGAATCAGGAAAGATTTTGCATGCAAGCCAATAACATCAATCCTTCAGAAAAACTGATTCGCGAAAGTATAGAAGGCCTGGAGAAATAACATGGATATAATTTTTGAGGGGATCAAACAGGCCCTTTCCCTGCTTATCAGCCTTGATCCCGAGGTTATGGGCATCACGTGGCTGTCTCTCAAGGTTTCGGGGACGGCCACCCTGATCAGCCTTTTCATCGGCATCGGCATCGGGACCGCCGTGGCCCTGACCACGTTTCCCGGGCGGCAGATCGTCGTCAGCCTCATCAACACGGGGATGGCCCTGCCGCCGGTAGTCGTCGGGCTCTTCGTCACGATTCTTCTCTGGCGGAACGGCCCCTTCGGCGCCCTGGAGATCCTCTACACCCCCCTGGCCATCATCATCGCCCAGGCCATCATCGCCACCCCCATTGTCATGGGCATCACCTTGGCCGCCATGCAGCAGTTACCACGGAAATTACGACTCCAGATTCTGGCCCTGGGGGCCACCCGTTTTCAAATGGTCTGGCTCCTCATCAAGGAGGCAAAACTGTCCCTCATGGCCGCAGTCATGGCCGGTTTCGGGGGCGTCATCTCCGAGGTCGGGGCATCCATCATGGTCGGCGGCAACATCAAGGGTTATACCCGCGTCCTGACAACGGCCACGGTAATGGAGACCAGCAAAGGCAATTTCGACGTGGCTATTGCTCTCGGCGTGATTCTCCTGATTTTCGCCTTTGCCATCAACCTGGTCCTAACCCGGGTACAGCAGCGTGAGCGGCCACGATGACCGCGAATGAGCCAAGGACGCCGATCCTGCAAGGAGAGAACATCCAGGTGCAGCGGGGAGGAAAGCGGATATTGGACGTTTCCTCCCTTAAAATCGTCTCCGGAGAAGTTCTCTCCGTCATCGGACCCAACGGGGCGGGGAAAACAACCCTCCTTCAGGCCCTCTCCCAGCTCATTCGCCTCGGCAAAGGGGATATATATTTCCTGGGTAAGAAGGTCGGCGCCGATATGCCCCCCCTTGACTACCGACGCTGCCTGGCAATGGTCTTTCAGGAAGCTCTGCTCTTCGATACGACGGTTTACGCCAATGTGGCCTCAGGCCTGAAGATCCGCGGCGTAAAGTCGCCAGAAATAGTTTCGATCGTAAATACCCGTCTGGAGCAATTCGGAATCGTGCACCTCCGGGACCGATCCGCCAAGACCCTCTCCGGCGGCGAGGCCCAGCGGACAAGCCTCGCCCGGGCCTTTGCCATCCAGCCACAGATCCTTTTTCTTGACGAACCCTTTGCCGCCCTCGATCCCCCGACCCGGGAATCTCTCCTGGAAGATCTCAACCGCGTCCTCCGGACATCGGGAACGACGGCCATTATGGCCACCCATGACCAGGTGGAAGCGCTGAGACTGTCCGACCGGATCGCCGTGATGAACGAGGGTCGTATCGTCCAGATCGGCCCGCCGGCGGAAATAATGAATCATCCCGTCAATGAATTCATAGCCTCTTTCGTTGGCGTTGAGACGATTATCGAGGGCCGGGTCATAAAATGCGAGCGGGGCATGGCGACGATCGCTGTGAGCAAAAATAGTAAAACGCCATTGGCACACACTTTCCCCGGCGGCGGAGCCGGCGCTGAAACCAGCGTCGATTGCTCCCTCCTTACTTTCCCAAAGGAAAGGGGGAATGCAACGACAAATCAAAGCAGTGATGATCCTATTAATTCCACCCCATCGATCCACCTGGAAACTTTGGCGGAGAGGGCAGAAGTCTCTCTCTTGGAGGCCGCAGGTCAGGTACAACCCGGGGAAGGGGTTTTCTGTTGCATCCGCCCGGAACATGTCACTATTTACCCCGGCTGGCGACACGAACGGAGCAGCGCCCGCAACGTCTTCCCGGCGATCATTGACAGGATCATCCCCGCCGGGCCCTTCCATAAAGTCCACCTGAACGGCGGTTTTCCCCTCGTGGCCTATGTAACCGTACAATCAATAGAAGATCTGGGCCTGCGCGTAGGGGCTACAGTCATCGCCTCCTTCAAGGCCACTTCCGTCCACATGATCCGGCGGGGCTAAGGGTCGTTCTTTTAAATATTCAGCATCTTGACTCTATTTGACAAGCTGTCGTAAAAACTCAGATCATTCTCACTCGTAAATCTTCTCTTCCTCTGCGAAGGCCTCCTCGGCATCCGCCTCGTGATCCCGGGGCCGGGTGTGGATCTCCTTGCCCAGGAACTCCCGGTACCATTCGTGGGCCGTAATCATGGACATGACCTCACTCGTTCCCGTCCAGATGCTGGCCAGGCGGATGTCACGGTAGATCCGTTCCAGGGGAAAGACGTTAGTGTAACCGATGCCTCCTACGACCTGCATGGAGCTGTGGACTACCTTCTGGCAGGATTCGGTAATGAACTTCTTGGCTTCGGAGACAGCACGGCGGATCCGGTTCATATCCTGCCCCGTTTCCACCGCCCGGGCCGTAGTATAAGCCATGGACCGGGCGGCATCGAGGAGCATGACCGCTTCGGCTATCTGGAAGCTCACCCCCTCGAAGGTGGCGATGATCTGGCCAAAGGCTTTGCGCCGAGCGGTGTATTTGGTGGCAATCTCGATGGCGGGCCGGGCGGCGCCGATGGTCATCATGGCCGTCCCGAGGCGCTCGGGGATCATCATGGTGTTGAAGACGGCGTAGGCGCCATTGACCTTCCCCACGACGTTCTCCCTGGGAACAACGGCGTCCTTGAAGACAATGCGGGCGGTGCCGCCACCCCGGCAACCGAGGAGGCCATAGAGGTATTTTGTCTCCACCCCGGGTCCCCGGTCAACGATGAAGGCCGTGAGCGAATCCTGGGGCTTGGCAGCGGGATCGAAGTTGGTCCGGGCATAGACCAGAAAGTAATCCGCCCCCTCACCACCCACAATGAAGCGCTTCTGGCCGTTGAGGACGAAGTGGTCCCCCTTTT
The DNA here is from genome assembly GCA_025355725.1 of Syntrophus sp. (in: bacteria). Lineage (GTDB taxonomy): Bacteria > Desulfobacterota > Syntrophia > Syntrophales > UBA8958 > UBA8958. The sequence goes on along the minus strand of JANXZC010000033.1, from coordinate 12,095 downwards.
CTTCCGCCTTCGTAGTAGCGCCGAAGAAATCCGACCCGCCCCGGGGTTCCGTCAGACACTCGGCAGCAAAGATATCGCCGCGCAGGAGCGGTCTAACATACTTTTCTTTCAAGGCGTCGGTCCCGTGCAGGATAATGGCGTCGCAGACGAGTTCCGCGCCCACGCCGAAGACACAGGCAAACTCGTATCCCAGGGTGCCAATCTCCTCCAGGATGGCCGCGGTGGTAACCCAGTCCATTCCCCGGCCGCCCCATTCCCGGGGGTAGCGGCAACCGAGGAGGTTCCGCCGCCCCGCCTCGGAGAGAAATTCCTTGGGAAAGCGGATCTTGTCCTGGTCCATATCGAGGATCATCTGACGGGGGACCCATTTGACCAGGTCCCGGGCCTCGTCCCGGATGGCGAGCTGTTCCTTTGTAAGCAAATAATCAAACATTTCAAACTCCTTTCTCTTCCCTTACAAATATTCGCAATCCCGCCGGAGTTTTTGTTCCATCACCTTACCGGCAGAATACTCCTTTCATGACGGCCTGACTATAAGGGCATGGACGCTATGTGTCAAGTATGGAAAGGGCCAAAGGAACGGTGGCCGGATTCAGGTCGTGCTCAGGGCATTGTTTCATAAATTCGGTTATGTATTATCATTTCGAAGGAAGTGAGAAATCTTGATGGATATGAGACTCTAAATGATATCTCCCGGCCGTCGATATGACCCAGAATTTGCGAAGTGAAATACTCCATAACCGTGCCCCTGCCCCTGTACGTTTGAGGTGGACATTTAAAAGAAAAATGGGGTAATTATTTCGTCCGCACAAGCTAACGATTTTTTACATGAAGGAGGGCGCTTTGCGCTATGAAAAAGCCGGCATTCAAGCTCGTTGCACTATACACGGCCCTGTGGGTTATAACACTAACCGCTCATGTTCAGACCGCTTACGGTATGGAGAACGCCCTGGTCTTTCCGTCCCAGGGAAAAAGCGGGATGGTTGTCGCAGGGCAGGAAGCAGCAGCGCGGGCCGGACTTGAAGTCATGAAGGGGGGCGGCAACGCCGTTGACGCCGCTGTAACCGTGGCCTTTGTCATGGCCGTAACGCTGCCCCGCGCCGGTAATATCGGCGGCGGCGGGTTCATGCTCATCCATTCCGCCAAGACGAGGGAGATTGTGGCCATCGATTACTGGCAGAAGGCCCCCGGCAGGGCCTCTCGTAATATGTTCCTGGACAGGGATGGAAATACCGACTTGCAGCTCAGGCGTCAGAGCCATCTAGCAACAGCGGTACCCGGAACGGTTGCCGGACTGGCCATGGCGCTGAAGAAATTCGGCACCATATCGCTCGCCCAAGCGCTGGCGCCAGCGATCAAGTATGCCGAGGAAGGCTTCATGGTGAACGGAAAGCTTGCCGCCGACATGAAGGCTTACGAAACGCTGCTGAGAGCCTGGCCGGCAACGGCGAAAATCTTCGTCAAACCGGACGGCAGAATTTACGAGGCCGGTGACATTCTGGTGCAGAAGGACCTGGCCGGCACCTTGAAGGCCATCGCCAAGGATGGTCCGGACTCCTTTTATAAAGGCGCGATTGCCGGCCTGATTGTCAAACAGATGCAGGCAAACGGCGGGCTCATCACCAGCGAGGACCTGGCGGCCTACGAGCCGCTGTTCAGGGCGCCGGTGCGCGGTAGTTATCGCGGTTATGACGTCATTTCGATGTCTCCGCCCAGCACCGGCGGGGTTCACATCATCGAGATTCTCAATATCCTGGAGGGATTCGACCTTGGCCGTTCGGGGCATAATTCGGCCGCGACAATTCACCTGACGGCGGAAGCGATGAAAAGGGCCTTTGCCGATCTCTCCGAGTATCTGGGGGATCCCGATTTCGTGAAGGTTCCGGTTAAAGGCTTGACATCAAAACGCTATGCTGCCGCCCTGCGTGCAAAAATAAACCCCCTCAAAACTACGGCCGGGAAGGATATCAGACCTGGCGACGCACCCAGATATGAACGTGACGAAACTACTCATTTTTCCGTTGTCGACAAAGTGGGCAATACGGTGTCCAGCACCTATACGCTCAACGGCAATTTCGGCAACGGCATCGTCGTGGAAGGGGCGGGGTTTCTCCTTAACAATGAAATGGACAATTTCAATGTCCAGCCGGGCAGAATCGACGAAAGTGGGATACGGGAGGGCGAAGCGAACGCCATCGCCCCCAACAAGCGGATGTTGAGCGCCATGTCCCCAACGATTGTCATGAAGGATGACAAGGTCCTTCTCGTCACAGGGAGTCCGGGCAGCAGCCGGATCATTTCGACTAATCTACAGGTGATCATGAACGTCATTGATCATGGAATGAACATCCAGGAAGCAGTAAATGCTCCGCGGGTCCATAATGAATGGCTTCCTGATGAGCTGCAGATTGAAAAGGGGATCAGCCCCGACACGATCAAGCTGCTGTCGGACATGGGTCATACCATTGGGGTGGGGGCCCCGATGGGGGCTTCCACCAGCATCCTGATCGATGGGAAAACAGCGATGCGTTATGGTGCCGCAGATCCGCGGCGGGAAGGATCGGCGCTCGGTTATTAGCGGCGATCCCGTAAAGATTGTCAATTACAGGGGCGGCGGGATCATACCGACCCCACCCCTTGAACTCTGAGAGAGGCAGGTTTTTCACAGAGCGTTCGCTCTTACGCCTCTCTCCTCACATCGTCTCTACCTGGTCTCGACGGGTGTACACATGGGATCCATCCAGGTCTTGCCGGCCTTCTTTGCGAATTTCTCTCTGTCTTTGGCTCCTGTCCTTCTCATGGTTCTTGCCTCCTCTCTCATCAGCTTGGTTAAACTCCTTTCAGAACGGCCCGATGCTGCCAGCCGTTTCTGTTTCTCTCTATCGTTTTGCCCAGAACGTAGCGCTGGGGGCTGAACTCGATTCTTTCGTTGAGGATGGTGTCCATGGTCTCTGTTCTCCTCTCATTGTTTCTTTCGGCCCTAAGATAATCAAAAGGACGTTTTTTAACAATCAGGGGAATGCTGAATATGAAATGAGAAAAGGACGTTTTCCAAGGTAAGGAGGCGGAAAGGAAAGAGGTCGGTATTTGTCTGATAAGCTATCCTTTCCCAAGCCGGCAAGAATGCAGGCAATTGACAATGGGGGCTGTTCTGTATATGCTTTGCAGAAAGGACAGGACCTGCCTTCAGAAGATCGTTTTGATCAAAAAGCGATGTCCGCAGGGAGATAAATGATTATGGTAAAATCTGGTGACCTCTCGATTCGCCTGTACGAACTTCTTCGCGACGACGCAAAAACACGGACCATCACAGACGTTCGCCTGGGGCGGGCTTATATCGCTGTCCGCCTTGACGACGGCCGTCTCGGCCTGTCCGGTTTTCCCACTCATGGCGCCGGGCTCCCTGCGCCGCCCAGCCTCCCTCACGACGATGGTTGTCCCGGCCTGTCCGACGTTCCCGCTGCGGAACCGTCCGGGGAAGGGGCGATATTTCCCCTGTCCACAACGCTTATCGGCGCCAGCACCGCAGCATCCCTGGAATGGCTCACCGAAAAATGCGCCCCATTGAAAAAGGCCTTGGCCCTGGCGACAGCCAATGCCCTGATCCGCCAGGATCACTGCGATATGACAGGAGACCCCTTCGATCTTTTCCATCTGGCCCCTGAGGATAAGGTCGCTATGGTGGGGCGTTTTACGCCGCTGGTGGGCAGGGTAGAGGACAAGGGGGCATCCCTCACCGTCCTGGAAAAAGACGGCGCGAAAGGCCTGGTTCTCTCAAAAAGGGAACGTCTGACCATCCTGAGAAGATGCACCGTAGCGATAATCACCGCTACGGCCCTTCTTTATGAAGACCTTGAAGATATTCTGAACGATCTCGGCGCCCCCCGCCATGTGGCGCTCCTTGGCCCCTCCACCCCCATGCTTCCCGATCTCTTTGCCGACACCCCCGTGACTCACCTGGGAGGAGTGAGAATCACCGACGCCGCCCAAATACTCCCCATCGTCGCTGCCGGAGGAGGAACACGGGCCATGCGCCCGTATCTGGAGATGACGAACCTCTTTCTGAGAAAATAATAAGGACGATGCCATTTATCAGTAAGTAGCCTCATTGCGACGATCCTCTTCATGATGAAAAAATGAATAGGATAAAGGCCGCCGCCCTGAGTACCATTCATGGTGAAATCAGAAAACTGTGGTCAAAATCTTCTTGACAGACAAGATCCTTCTTCGTATATCCCCACCGCGAGAAAGGAAGTTCATATCAAATCAATCAATACATATTCGACATGTTTAGTAAGATCCACCTTGAGGATCATCCTGAAATTCGTTTTCACCCTCTGTGTCACTCTATGTATCATCATACCTGCGAAAGCCTTTGGACTCCAAGCTGCTGATCAGGATTTGAAAAAGTATTTAAATACCCTGGAAATGAAATGCACCGAATACGGCTGGACGGATGTCAAACCTCAGAAATTGCCATGGCAGTTCCACAGGACGACGCGGAACAAGCACCCGCTTATATTCATTCAGATGGGGAGTTATGGGAAAAACTGCAATATTTTTTTGGGCGGCGTCCATGGCGACGAATTGCCGACGGTCTATCTCCTCTTGAAGCTTGCCCATTATCTTGAAGCCAATCCCCAATTGTTAAAAGACAAATGCATCGTTATTGCCCCCCTGGTTAATCCGGACGGCTTTTTTGCCAAACCTTCCCGGCGGGCCAATGCCGGCGGCGTCGATATCAACAGGAATTTCCCCACAAAAGATTGGAACGCCAAGGCACTTACTCAGTGGAAACGCAAGTATAAAGGAAACAGACGCTACTATCCCGGCATAAAATCCGGATCAGAGCAGGAGACGCTGTTTCAGATCGCACTGATCAGGCGTTACCGTCCTCAAAAAATATTAACTGTGCATTCACCGCTCAGCTTCTATGATTTCGACGGTCCGTCGGCAGATCTTGATTCTCTGGAGAAATGGCTCGATGCAATTAGCCGAGAGACGAATCATCCCCTCAGGAAATTCGGGTTTTATCCGGGATCGCTGGGAAATTATGCCGGACACGAGCGCAATATCTTCACACTGACGCTGGAGTTGCCTTCTTCCGATCCACGTATGGGGACCGCATTCTTCCAGAGATTCCAGCCGGCGATTTTCAAATTTCTTGATTTATCAATCCCTGCCCATTGAGCACAATTGCTTCTTCATAGAAGGAAATAGGAACACGTCCGTTATTCCTAAGTGTTGAGTGCCATGACATCGTGGACACTCGGTCCTTTATCGTAACTTATAGATGAAACAGAGAAATACTGACAAATTACAGAACTGATAATTTTCGGGGAGCCCGGTTATTTCCGCAGGTTGTACTTGATCATTTTCAGTTGGAGGCCCTTGCGGCTGAGGCCCAGATGCTGGGCCGCCCGGGTAACGTTGCCGCCACATTCATCGAGGCAGTGGGCGATCATCTGTTTTTCCGCATCCTCCGTCTGGGACCGGATGAAATCCTTGAACTGGCTCTTCTGTTTTTCCGGAGGCAGCAGGGATTGCTCATGGACGGCCGTCTTGATTTCTCCCGGGACATCTTCAAGGGTTATCGTCTGTCCCCTGGCCATCAGGACGAGTCTTTCGAGGAGATTCTCCATTTCCCTGATGTTGCCCGGCCAGTCATAATCGACAAACAGATCCATGACCCCATCGTCCAGACCCTTGATATCCATGGACAACTTATTGTTGAACCGTTCGATGAAAAAGGCGGTCAGGGTAGGAATATCGTCTCTTCTTTCCCGCAGGGACGGCAGTTGGATGGGAAGGACATTGAGGCGATAAAAAAGATCCTCCCGGAAACGCCCCTCCTTGACATCCTGGAAGAGGTTCCGGTTCGTCGCCGTGATGAGACGCACATCCACCTTGATGGTCTTCAACCCTCCGACCCGTTCAAAGGCCTGTTCCTGAATGACCCGCAGCAATTTCACCTGCATCTCTTTGGGCAGTTCCCCCACTTCGTCGAGGAAGAGGGTCCCCTTGTGGGCCAGCTCGAAACGTCCCGGCTTGGTGACGACGGCGCCGGTAAAGGCCCCCCGTTCATAACCGAATAGTTCGCTTTCCATGAGGTTTTCTGCAATGGCCGCACAGTTGATCTTGATGAGGGGATTGTTCTTCCGCGGGCTATTGATATGGATGGCGTTGGCAATCAGTTCCTTACCCGTCCCCGTTTCCCCGGAGATGAGGATGGTTGTCGTCGTCGGGGCTACCCGCTTGATGGTATCAAATATCTCGATCATCGGACTGCTGGCGCCGATGATGCCATAACGGTCAATTTCGTCGGAACTGGCGACGAATTCCTCGTTGCTGAGCCTTCTCGTTTTGATCGCCTTGAAAATCACGTCCTTGAGTTCATCTTGCTCGAAGGGCTTGGTGATGTAATCGAAGGCCCCCATTTTCAAGGCATCCACCGCCGTAGCCACCGTCCCGTGGGCGGTGATCATGATCACCGGGGTAGCCGGATAATCCTTCATTACCCGCTCCAAGAGCCCCATGCCGTCGAGATTGGGCATCTTGAGGTCCGTAACCACCACATCGATGCTGCCCCTTCCGGCGGCCAATATCTTGAGGGCCTCCCGTCCGTCCGGGGCCGTCAGGACCTCGTATCCCTCTTTTTTCAGCATGGCCCGAAGCACCACCTGCATGTTGATCTCGTCATCCACGACCAGAATCTTGCTCATAGAAACCCCGCTAAGATAATGCCCCCCGCTGTAGGCGGATATAGAAAATGCTCCCCTGCCCGGGGATGGACTTTACCCGGATATGGCCGCCATGACTCTTGATAATGCGCTGGCAGATGGACAGGCCCAAGCCGACGCCCCGCTCTCTGGTCGTGAAAAAGGGTTTGAAGACATTGCGCAGCTCATCCCTTTTTATCCCTTTTCCCGTATCCCGAATGGAAATAGCTACTGCCTCTCCCCGGTCGCTGTCGATCCGACGGGTCCGGAAAATTAGTTTTCCCCCCTCAGGCATGGCCTCCAGGGCATTGACGGCGATATTAAGAATCACCTGGATCAACTGTTCCGCATCCACATTGACCAGTGGCAGCTCCGGCCGAAGTTCCTCTTCGATCACGATCTTTTCCGTCAGGTCATTGGCCTTGACGATCGATATAGCCTTGACAATGACGGCGTTGACGTCCTGAAGCTTCAGATTGAGGCTGTAGGGTTTCGCATAACTCAGGAACTGGTTGACGACCCTGTTGAGACGGTTTACCTCCTCAATGATGACGTCGATGAGGCGTTTGTCCTCATCGGTCATAACCTCGGAGCGCAGATACTGCGCCGCCCCCTTGATCGACCCCAGGGGGTTGCGGATTTCATGGGCCAGTACCGGAGCCATTTCTTCCAGGAGCATGCTCTTTTCCCTTTCCAGCTTCTGATCGAAGGCATAGAGGAAATTGAAGGCATCCTTGCTCTCCGGATAGATCCAACCGAAGATGTTCTTGAGAACCTGTTTCAACGGTTCAATGGAAATGACAATGAGAAAGGACGCAAGGAGGATATACGTCAGAGACGAGGAAGAGGGACCGCCAAAGAGCCGGGTAAAGACGTAGATAACCAGGGTCGCACACAGGGTCAACACGCCCGTGATCAAGGCTCGGGCCATCACCTCGTGCAGATCCATAAGCTGGGGGTGATTGACGATCAAAAAGATCATATACATGAGGACAGCGATAAAAATATTGTAGAGGGGAGAAAAATCATATCCAAAAAGTTTGATGACATCGAAGGCGCTGATGAGGGCCGCCATCCCGAAAGCGATGGAAAGGTACAGCATCCTTGTTCTTTCCACTCCCGCGGGTTTGCTGCGGATGAATAAAATCAGGGCGCCGTAACAAATGGCCAGGACGGAAGCGGGGTAAATGTAGATCAGCATGCCCCAGTAGGGCCAGCCCGCCAGAGGAGTAAAAAGGGAAACAAGCAGAATCAGACTGATGAATGCCGCCACCATGGTCTGGCGCAGAGACAGGAAGCTCTGTTCACTGAGGAGCAGACGCCCGAAGGAAATGATCAGGGGAGAAATGGCCAGGAGGCCGAACATTTCCACCATCCTCCAGAAGCCGGATTGGAAATGAACGGAAAAAAAGCCGCCCCCTTTATAGAAAAAAATGGCCAGGCAGAGGCAGGCAAAAGACAAGTGTATCCGGTTCTGCCGCTTGGTAAAAAAAAGGAAAACGGCGATGGCCAGGCTGACGACGGCTAAGGTAAAGACTTCCATGGACCTTCTATGTCCTCTGTTCAGGCTGAATTGTTGATGTAACGATAGCTGGAAATCTCTCGGGAGTCAAGTAAGGCCATAAAAAAACAGGAGCTTCCCCCCTTGTGGAACGGCTCCTGTTTTCCTCCGTTTATAACAACGGATTGGTGATATTTTAACGGCCTGTTATGCGGATTCTCCCTCCGTCGGCAGGGCATACCGGAAACAACTGGCGTTTTCATAAATTGCCGGGGAAAGAATATACCCTTCCTCAATCTTGAAGACCTTAGTTTCCTGTCCCCGCACCTTTACCGCCCGTCCCTTGAGAAAAACCTTGATATTTCCTTCGACGAGGTTCGTAATATCATAGCGTCCGAAGGTATGGTACACATCGATGCTGCCGACCTCTTCCGATTTTAGATGCCAGTGATCATGAATCCCGGCCTCGCTTTCCTCAAAAAATACCTCCAGCTTGTCCTTCCATTTCTCAGGAAGTTCTTCTGTTGTCATTTCAAATGCCCTATCGACATCATCCTTATTTTTCGCTTTCCTGGGTGCTTTCACTGTTTTTGCTACCTTTGCTGCCTTTATTGACTTTGCCATGACGGCCTCCTTTTTTTGCTTAGCTTGCATATTAGTGGTTCCTTCCCTTTTTGTCAGATGATTATTTATTGCTGGCGGCCGAAGTCCTGCCTTATCCTTAATCACAATGTGTGCCAAGGCTGGCGGAAAGATGGAAGGATTGCGCATGCACTTGATTTTATATGATTTTCAGGAAAGGGTGATCCGCCGAACATCAGCAAGAAACGTCCATCACTGCCTCTGAAAATGCGTAAAACATTTCGCAGGGTGAATAGCCTTACGCACTTTTTTATCTCAGGGGGCAGTCTGCGGACCCTGCATTAATGATCGCCGTACTCATACAGGCTCAACCAGGACGGCTGATCCCTTCGTCGGATGGTACGATACTGTAGATTATAAGGACTCCAGAAAAGCCGTTGACCAAAGGGAAGTCTTTTTGAAAAGTGTTGGTCAAAACCTTGAACAAACACCCCTAAAAGTAACAGGGGGCTAACTGATGAATCAGTTAACCCCCTGTTTTTCTTATGGTGCCGAAGCCCGGATTTGAACCGGGACGAGCGTACACCCACTAGACCCTGAACCTAGCGCGTCTACCAATTCCGCCACTTCGGCATGTTTTTTCTGCCTACTTTCTACACTTGTCGTCCTTGCCTTGTCAAGCAAAATTGATCTTGAAAATTAGCGGATTCGTGCTATGGTGGCGCCCTATGAAGACCATCCATCAAATAGACAATATTCCAGAGGAATTAACCGGTTCTTACCTGACCATAGGTAATTTCGACGGCGTCCACCAGGGACATCAGTATCTGTTCCAGCATCTTGTCAATCAGGCCCGGAACGCGGAGCGGCCAGCCGTAGTCCTCACCTTCGATCCCCATCCGAAGATGGTTCTGCACCCGGACCGCCGTCCTTTCTATCTGATCACGTCGATTGAGGAAAAGATCCGCCTCATTGAGGCCCAGGGTGTTGATGGGCTGATCATAATTCCCTTTAATCTTGATTTTTCCAAAACAACGGCCCGGGAGTTTGTCTGTGATCTCCTGTGGGGAAAATTACGGATTAAAAAAATCCTGATTGGTCATGATTATACCTTCGGTAAAGGTAAAGAAGGCAATGAGGCTTTTCTTGTCGCTCAGGGGCAGAAACTGGGTTTTGACGTGGAAGTAATGCGGGCCTTCCAGGTGGACAAAACGATTATCAGCAGCACCCTGGTGCGCAACGCCATCCTCGCCGGCGACGTCAAAGCGGCGGCGGCCTGGCTGGGGCGACCTTATAACCTCGTAGGCAGGGTCGTTCCGGGGCATAATCGCGGCGCCGGTCTTGGCTTCCCCACCGCCAATATTGAGCCTGAAAAGGCGCTTGTTCCTGCCGGCGGCGTTTACGCGGCCCTGGCCAGGATCGATGATCAAACCTATGGCAGTGTTCTTAACATCGGCATGAACCCGACTTTCGATGACAATCAACTGTCCATTGAAGTCCATATCCTCGATTTTAAAGGAGACATCTACGGGAAAACCCTGGAGATCCTTTTCATTGAGAAACTCCGGGACGAGAAAAAATTCAATGGTCCGGCGGAACTGATCATCCAGATCCGGAAGGATGTGGAACAGGCCCGCAGGATATTGTCCTAAGGGGCGAGTCCATTCATCCTCCCAGGGGGCTGACAGAAAAATGGCGGCACGACGACCAGAAAAGCAACCCCTGAATTTGCGTCTTCTGCATTCCTGGGACGTCGCTTATCAAGAAGCCGTATCTATCCAGAATACCTTAAAGAAAGAGCTTATTCTTCGCGACGGAGTCAAAATCGCGCCGGTGAATGTAATCGCCGGCGCGGATATTTCCTATAGCCGCGGGAGCGATTTATTTTTTGCCGCCGTCGTACTTCTGTCCTATCCTGATATGCAACCAATCGAAGAGGCCCATGCCGTTGAAAGGGTCTCTTTTCCTTATATTCCCGGGTTGTTGAGCTTCCGGGAAGGACCGGTTTTATTGAAGGCTTTTGAAAATCTACAGCAGGCGCCGGATCTTGTCATGTTTGACGGCCAGGGCATCGCCCATCCCCGGGGGATTGGCCTCGCCGCCCATATGGGTCTGTTCCTCGATATTCCGGCAATTGGTTGCGCCAAATCACGTCTTTGCGGGGAGCACCGGGAACCGGGATCTTTCCCGGGGGACCATGAAGATCTTCTTTATCAGGGACAGGTGATCGGGGCTGTCTTGAGAACCAAAGCGAGAGTGCACCCGGTTTTCGTCTCCCCGGGACATCTGATCAGCCTGGAAAGATCCAGGGAGGTCACCATGAAGTGCTGTCGGGGATACCACCTGCCGGAACCGATCCGGCAGGCCCATCTGGCCGTGAACCGGTTACGGATATCTTATTTCGCTTAGTAGAGGACTTCCCCGGTATCGGTAATAAGTTTCTTGGGAAGATTGAATACCCTTTTAACTATGTCAAGGCCTTCTGCTGATAATTCCCTTCCCGGGATGGCCCTGACCTCGGGATCTCCCACCGGTCCTTTTACCTCAAAATAGACAGTAATAAACCTTCTGTCTTCATCTGTCAGGATCCAGCCCACCACGGGAATCCTGCTGACGATCTTGTCCACAGTTTGCAGGGGTTGCAGGCCGACTTTAAGGTCAATATTTTCCTTAATGATATCCATACTGCCCATGGCGAGAATGTTAATGGCTTCGCTGTCGATATAGAAATCGTTGCTCCTCATGATCCCGTTCTTAAGAAGGAGGGTAGCCTTAATGGAATTAAACGGCATCCCGCCTGCATTCAGGTCAGGTAGCTTAAATTTCAATAACTGCGACATATTGAGAACGGAAAATATTTTATATAAAGCATTCGCCTTTCTGATTATTCCCTTTTCGATGCCCATTTTCACCGTCCCTGCGGCAGACGCCTTCAACTCGGCGGCGGTTTTTCCTGTGGCGGTAAGATCACCACTTGCCGTCAGAATTCCCCTGACCCGATGGTCTTTCTCCCCGGCCCATAATAGGGCCTCCGCCGGCACCCGGTCAAGCTTGAACTGGTAATGGTGGCGCGGGGAACTTGCCGCCCCAAACTGGGTAGATCCTTTGGCGGCGCCCCGTCCGTCCTGCATGGCCCAGGCAAGGGACGAAAATTCAAGTTTGTCTGACTTATAACCAAGATCGGCGTGAAGGTCCTTAAAGAACAGATCGTCGAGCTTGCCCGCCGCCGCCTGGACCTTGGCCTTTATAAGGGGGGGATCATCTGTTTTCTTTGCATTGTAAGTAAGGTCGGC
>JANXZC010000171.1 GCA_025355725.1 Syntrophus sp. (in: bacteria) | reverse complement strand
CGCCCCTTCCCCCAAACCCATGGCCACGGGAAGCATGCCAAAAACCATGGCAAAAGTCGTCATAAGAATCGGCCGCAACCGTACCGGCCCCGCCTCCAGGATGGCATCCCGACGGGATAGCCCTCTTTCTCTTAAGGTGTTGGTATAATCCACCAGCAAGATGGCATTTTTCTTCACCAGTCCCATGAGGAGAATCAAACCGATCATGCTGAAGATACTTATTGTTTTACCAGTCAGCACTAGAGCCCCAAAGGCGCCGATGAAAGACAGGGGCATGGCAAGAAGAACAATAACCGGTTGCAGGAAGCTCTCAAACTGGGCCGCCAGGACCATATAGGCCATCACGACCCCTAGAAACAAAGCAAAAAGCAGATAGCCGAAAGACTCTTTCATCGTCTCAGCGGATCCCTTATATATCGCCGTATAGTCCAGGGGCAGGATTTTTGCCGCAATGGCGTTCAGTTCATCCATGGCCTGTCCGAGGGGTTTTTTTTCCAGACCGGCATACATGATCATTGCCCGTTGTCTATCCACCCGATAAATGGTGCTGGGCGCTCCTCCTTCCTGAATCCTTACTACATTGGCAAGTTCAACCAGCCGACCATCCTTTGCCCGTACATAGATGCGACCAATATCCGCAGGGCTGACCCGGTCTTCGGGATTAAGACGGACCCGGACGTCATACCGCCGTCCCTTGGCCTCGTCCTTATATTTGGTAATTTCCACTTCACCACTGATAAGAACATTTACTGCCTCGGCGATACTGGCGACACTGACCCCCATGTCCGCCGCTTTGTCACGATCAATCAGCACCCGCAATTCCGGCTTGCCTGCCTCCAGAGAGGTATCCAGATCGACAATACCGGGGATTTTCACAAACTGTGCGACAATCTGTTTCATATAGGCGGTCAGATAGCCAAGGTCCGTCCCCCGGACGACATACTGGATGGGGACATTCCGGAGCCCGCCACCGATCAGGGAGATATCCTCCGCCGTCCCTTTGATGCCGGGGATCTGATTGATCTTGAGTCTGATCTCCGCCTTGACCTGTTCCTGAGAGCGGTTTCTTTCGTTCTTTTTCAACATCCCGGCCATCATGATTCCCTTGTTGGCCTGCCCGGCCCCGCCGGGACCCAGTCCCAGGGCAAACATGACAGTCCTAACTTCCGGCGTCTTTCTGACGATTTCCTCGGCCTGCCGGAAAAGCTGGTCGGTTTTTTCCACGGAATAATCGATGGGCGCCTCAAGACGGACGAGGAAATTGCTCTGATCTTCGGGGGGCACAAATTCCTTTCCCATGAATTTTGTCATATACATGCTCATGATGAAAATTATCAATGCCCCGATAAGGACGCTTTTTCGAAAGCGAAGTCCAAAAATCAGCACCTCCCGGTACCAGTTCTCTGTCGTTTTATAATATTTTTCCAGGCTATCTCCTAATCTGCGGAAATACATCCTGATTCTGCCACTCCTGGGGGCTTCGTGATTTTTTTTATGCATCTTCAGCATCAGTGATGCCAGCATGGGCGTCAAAGTAAAGGATACGAGGAGGGAGACCATGACCGAGAAGACAACGGTGAAAGCGAAAGACATGAAAAATCTGCCGATGATGCCTTTCATGAAGGCAACGGGGAGAAAAATGGCGACAATGGCCAGGGTCGTAGCCATGACGGCCGTGCCGATCTCGGAGGTCGCAAAACTTGCCGCCTCTCGTGGTTCCATCCCATCCTCGATATGACGGTAGATATTCTCAAGGACAATAATGGCGTCATCGATGAGAATACCCACAGATAGGGAAAGGGCCAGCATGGTCATATTGTTGAAGGTAAAATCAAAGGCCTTGATCAGGGTAAAGGTGGCAATGACGGATATGGGCAATGCCAGGGCGCTGATCAGGGTCGTCCGGAAATTGCGGAGGAAGAGGAAAACGGCTATTACTGCCAGGATGCCGCCGATGATGAGGTGATTTTGAACTTCCTTGATAGATCTGATAATGAAAGTTGACTGATCAAAGGCCGCACTGATGACCATTCCCGGGGGGAGGGTTTTGCGAATTTTTTCGATCTCACTCTTAACCCGGTTAACGACCTCTACCGTATTTGTCCCCGATTGTTTCTGAATACCGATGGTAACGGCAGGAACACCGTTAAAGCGGACAATGGTGCGTCTATCCTCCATACCGTCATCAGCCCTGCCGATGTCCCGGATACGCACCGGCGCGCCCTGGTACCATGCCACAATGAGATCGTTGAAGTCCCGAACGGAGGGAAACTCACCCTTCACCTTGACGCTGTATTCCTTCGTCGCCGCCTCGATGCGTCCCCCGGGGATTTCGATGTTCTCTTTGGCCAAGGCCGACATGACATCGTTGGGAGCGACCTGAAATGCCCGGAGTTTATCTGCGTCGAGTCCAATTCTCACTTGGCGCAACTGGAGGCCAATGAAGCGCAGGGCCCCAACGCCGTTGATTCTCTGTAGTTGATCTTTCAAAACCTCGTCGGCATAAGTCGAAAGGTCACGGATGGATTTCTGCCCTGACAAGGTTATATAGAATACAGGATTTGCGTCAGGGTCCACCTTCTGGATGATGGGCTCCATGACGTCTGTCGGCAGCTTGGAACGGATCAGGGAGATCTTCTCCCGGACATCCTGTACGGCGAGATCGATGTTTCTTTCCAGAACAAATTCGACGGTCACCGTGGAGATGCCTTCGGCGCTCGTGGAGGAAATGGTTTTAACGCCGTTGATGGTATTCACCGACTCCTCGATCTTGTCGGTGACGTCGATATCCATAATCTCCGGAGACGCTCCTTTGAGACGGGTGTTGATATTGACGATGGGAAATTCGATCTTCGGGAAGAGATCAACGCCGATATCCGGATAGCTTACCAGACCGAGGATCACCAGGGCCATGATGAACATCGTCGCAAATACAGGTCGTTTAATCGAGGTATCAGCGAGCCACATTGACCTTGACCCCCTGGGAAAGATTGTTCTGGCCGACAGTGATCAATTGTTCGCCCCCCTGCAACCCTTCTACAATCTCCATGAATTCTCCGTATTTCTGTCCCGTTTTGACCTGCTTTTCCTTGGCCTGGCCATTCTCTGCAATAAAGGCCTTGACACTCGTGCCTTCATACAAAAGAGAGGTAATGGGAACCACAACCACGTCTTTCGCCGGGCCGGTAAAAAGGATAACCCGGGCATAAAGACCAGGCTTTAAAAGCTGCTGGGGATTGGAGACGATGGCCTCGGCTTGGAGGCTGCGGGTTTTTTCCTCCATATGGGGATAGATATTTTTCATGACCCCGCGAAACTCCTGATCGGGAAACGAATCCACACGAAATTCTACGTCCTGGCCGACCTTGATCTTACCTGCATCACGTTCAATAACGGAAAAACTCAGTTTTATGGGATCGGTCTGAATCAGATAAACCAGCGGCGTTCCGTTTCTTACATAATCCCCCGCCGTAGTTCGCTTTTCTTTTACCGAACCCGCTATGGGGGCATAAATATTTGTCTTGGAAAGCTTCTCTCTGGCCATAGCCAGGGCTGACCTGGCCCGATCCACGTCGCCGTCGGCCAAGGCCAGGCGCGCCGTAATGTCGTCAAATTGCTGCCGTGTTACGAGTTGTTCCTTATACAGGGCGTCTTTGCGCTCATACTCGAGTTTGGCGTTGGCCAGTGATGCTTCCGTCTGGCGGAGGGACGCCTCTGCCCGCTTGAGTTCCAGGCGATAGTCCGTCTCATTCACCTCGGCAATCAGGGCGCCCCGGGAAACCTTCGATCCCTCGGTTACGGTGATCCGCTTCAGGATACCGTCAATCTCGGAGCTGACAATTACTTCTTCATTGGCCTTTAAGGTCCCTACGGCCTCAACAAAGGGACGGAGGGCTCGCTTTTCCACGGTCACGGCACGGACATTGAAGGTCCTTTCCTGACCCCCCTTCTCTTCCTTCTTTCCGCAACCGGTATACGCAAGCAGGATACTTAGTATGAAAACGACCATCAGGCCGGAATATTTTCCGGAATACCTTGAACCTCTGTGACCAACCATGGATCTCTCCTTTCCTCTCCTACAATTTATCATGGCTACGGCGCTTTTGCTGCCTGTGCATTCCCGGCGATTTCCGTGAGGAGCACCCCCGTTGCCCGTTTCATCCTAAACTGGAACACCTGATGGGAATAGACGGCGTTGGTCAACTGCC
This sequence comes from Syntrophus sp. (in: bacteria), assembly GCA_025355725.1. Lineage (GTDB taxonomy): Bacteria > Desulfobacterota > Syntrophia > Syntrophales > UBA8958 > UBA8958. The sequence continues at coordinate 11,060 of JANXZC010000171.1, read as the reverse complement.
GCTCCGTCGAAACCAGGAGGGTGTTGGCGTCCATAACGTCGATACTGTTGGCAAGTCCCATCTCGAACTGCCGGGTTACGGCCTTGTAATTATCCTGGGCAAAAAGCAGTTGATCCTCCAGAGACTTGATGATTCCCCGTTGATTCTTCAACTCGAGATAGGTTGTTTCCACCTCGATGCGGATGGTCTTTTTTAGATCTTCGATCTTCAAACCCGCCTGCCGGTCTCTGATCACCGCCTCTTTTACTTCCGCCCGTCGCAAGCCGCCCTCAAAGAAGGGATAATTCAGCGCCACCTGACCATATACGCTCTCCCTGTTGATAGTGCTCGGGACGGGATCCTGATCCATCCGGCCATAAACGCCGGCAATGGACAGAGTAGGCCAGTACCCCCCCTTCGCCACCCGGATCTGATCCTGGGCCATCTGTTTCTCAATCTCCGTGGCTTTCAACTCCGCCCGCTTGGCCAGACCAATAGTCACATAGCTATCCAGAGGCGGCAGGGGTGCATCTTCCAGAAACTTCTCTTTCAAGGTAAATTCCTCAGAAATGCCGACAACTCTGGCCAACACCGCCCGGGACAGATCCAGGATGTTTTTTGCCCGGATCTGGTCGGACAGGGCGCCGGAAAGTTCCCCGTCCGCCCGCAAGAGAACAGTTTTCGTTACTTCCCCGACCTTGAGTCTCTTTTCCGCCGCCTGCCGGTAGGATGTCAGCCGTTCTACCGTGGAATTTGCGATCTCCAGAGCCTTCTGGGCCCGCAACATCTCATAAAAATAAGCGGACACCGTCATCAGATACTCTTCTTTCTGGGCGTTGCTTTCATTCTGCTGTCGCTCGATGTTATCCTTGGAGATGGAAAAATCGGTAATTTCTTTTCCATTCAGAGTAATGGACTGGTCCAGGCGCACCCCCCAGGCAGCGGCGTTATTCGGTTGTATTACCGTGCCTGGAACAGTCACGCTCGAAGACAAGGCAGTAGAAGGGGAGTATTTGTTCTCCGTATAATCGGTGTAGCTGCCATAAGCCGTCAATTTGGGCATAAGGGCTGCCATTTTCTTGTCTTTCCCCGCCTGGGCGATAAATACATTATCTTCCATGATCTTGATCTTCTCTGACCTATCCAGAGCGATCCGGCAGAGATCCTCCCAGGTGTATTCCACCGCCCCGGCCTGGCCGCTGTATGTCAATGCGATCAGAATAGCCAATGCCAGCATGAGCAACCAGTTACTTTTCTTTTTCACTGCCCTAACCTCATTATCGTGTGAACTCATTTGCCTTCCCATGCTTCTTAGGTAAACTATCGCTTATTCTTCTGATCGATCAAGACGCCGTTCAGGAAAATATCCGTTACCAGCTCAGTTTTCCCGGCCAAGGAGCCCTGGTGTGCTCCCACCAGCCAGTCATAGATAATGCCCCTGATGATCCCGGAAAGGGCATAAGCATAATCTCTTGCCTTATCCGGCTGGAATATCCCTTCCTCAATTCCCTTTTCGATGACTCCCTGGATGAATTGAATCTGGACTAAATATGCATCAATCATCTGCTCCTTGAGGGCGTTGCTGACATCGGGTAAGGTCGCACCGTCAGACCGGACAAAAAAGGTGCAAAAGCCGGCGTTGTTTTCCACAAAAATAAAATACGCCTTCACCAGGGCTTCAATTTTTTGTAAAGTGTCCTCCCTGGCCTGTACGGCATCACGGATTTCCTGATACATTCGCTGCAATTTTTCGATGACCATGGAGACATACAGATCTTCCTTGCCATGAAAGAACTGATACAGCGTCCCGATGGCAAATCCCGCCCCTTGGGCGATCTCCGCCATCGTGGCGGCATGAAAACCCTTGGCAGCAAAAATTATTTCCGCCTCTTCCAGAATTTCCTGACGGCGGGCAATGAATTCTTTTTCTTTCCGTTTTGCTTTTTCCATAATGAACCTTTGATTCATTTATTGAATTATCGTTCAATAAATGAATTGCCGTTCACTTTGCCTGAGCAAATTAATGTTGTCAAGAACTTTGTTGAATAAGAGCCAATAAAAAAGGGCAGGTTCTTGCGAACCTGCCCTTAGAATAACTCAGCGTTAAAGAAAATTTATTTGACGAGCGGTGGGGGTGTCCAGTAGAGCTTTTTGCCATAGACCGTATTGCAACAAACGGCCCCCGCCATGTAAATACCATAGAAGCCCGAGAAGACCAGGAGGTAGCCAATGATGGGTTTCCAGGTCTTGGGATCGCCGAACCAACCCGTGTCCATACCCACGATCATCCAGAGGACGACATCAATGGCTACGACGAGTGTGAACAGACCACTCTTGGCATAAGCGGGTGTTACCGCAGTAAGAAAGCCAGCCCCGGCCATCCACATCCAGCCTTCAATATAGACCATTTTGCCTACCATGGCGCCAACGGCCTTGCCGATACCGGCCTTCGCTGCCGTGAGCTGTTCAGGGGTCAGCATTTTAACATCTGCAACCCCTGCCGCTGCCATGGCCGCATCCATCGCCTCCTTGGCGGCCTTGGGAACGAAAATGAAACTAATTGAATACCACTTGGCGAAGACGCTGATAGCGGCAGCAAGCATGAAGAATGCTGAGAAGAACAAAAAGACGTTACCACCGGTGATGTTATGATCTTTCAATTCCATAACCGCCGTGGTGTACTGGACAAGGCATCCGCCAATAAGCCAAGCGGCGAGCAGGGGAAAACCGGATAAATCTACCTTACCCATAAATACTGCACCAAATCCGAAACACGCAACTGCCAAGGCTCCCAATCCAGCGGGACCCGGGGTCGCAAAACTGTGTTCGTGCGCCATAAATAAATCCTCCTTTTGGTTTGTGTGTTATAAATTTTGTCTTGAAATGTCAAAAAACGTCTGGGCGATGTCGCCTTTGGCACTTCCTCCTTTTTATCCCCCCTTCCCTGTTTATTTTTTGTCTACGATATTTCTCGTATGACCTTATAAATGGTGAAGAATGATGAAACGATCATTTATAAACGGTTTTGTTTTCTCCCGTTCCCCCTATGATCAGAAAAGCAGCAAAGATTAGGTTCTTTATTGAGCGAAAATTCGAGGTAACGCTAACAGATCTCGAATCCCCTTGTCAAGAAAAAAACGTCACCAGAGCTTTCCGTACTTGGCCACGATTAGAAAAAGACCGATCAGCCAGACTATAGAAACCAAGAGCACCAAATTGCCCCTGTTGAAGGTATGTCTTTTTGCAAGATCCTCGATTTTCTTATCGGCTACCAAGGCCTGCTTTCTTGCCGTTTTTCTTTTCTTTGACATGCGGTTCTTTCCTTAGATAAAAAAGCCCGGGGTTGCCCCCGGGGCTTTTGTGATACGTTGATTACTTTCCTGACATGTAGGGATCCCAATCGAAGCCAATGTTATCGCTCATGGCCGGAATCTTGTAGTTCTTTCTATCTGCAATTGAAGGATACCGTCGGGCCCCACCTTCTTTGGGAAGCATGGAAACGGGGAATGACGGTGCCAGGAGGCCGTTTTCATGGGCCTCTTTTGTGAGCCATTCCCGATCGTCGGGATGGGCGACGGAGATTATGGCCGCCGCTCTTTCGTAACCGTTGAGGCCGCGGAGGTTTACGATGCCGTACTCAGTACAGATATGGGAAGTGAACTGTGCCGGAATATCGACAGAACAACCCTCTGGCAGGAAAGGAACGATACGGGAAGTGCCGTGCTTGCTTCTTGTCGTGGCGCATACGCAGGCGCGTCCGCCCTTGGACTGGGAGCAACCGAGGACAAACTGGAAGAAGCCGCCGGTGCCTGAAATCGGTCGTTTCTCATAAAAGCCGGTGGACATCTGACCCAGAAGGTCGATGGCCACGAAGTTATTGATGGCGACCATATTGTCCATGCGGGCCAGGTTTGCTATGTTGTTCGTATAGCCGATGTCGTAAACAGCAAGGTTCTGGTTCCGGTGAATGGTTTTGTAGTACCAATCCACATCCACGGGGAAACCGAAGGTATAGACGCTCTTGCCTTTGTCACCGGGCAGGCTTTTATATTTGTTCGTCACCATGCCGGACTCGATGAGGTTGATGAGACCGAAGTTCAGCATCTCCGTATGGATGCCCAGATCTTTCAGACCGGCAGAGGTCATGGCCGTGGCCACGGCTGAGGGAAGACCGCCGATGCCCAACTGAATGATATCCCGGTCCCTCATGATCTTGAGGACGTGTTCGGCAATCGCTACTTCTTCAGCTTTGGGTTTGATGCCCTTTTCATTGATCTGGGGCCATTTGTACTTCTCGACATCAACTTCCACCCAGTAATCGATCTCATCGATGTTGATGGTATTGAAACGCCCGCCTTCAGCCCAAGGATAGTCAGAGCGCACTTCCACGACGATATTCTTCGCGCACTCGCTGAATATCTTGCAGTTATTCGTCCCATATGACCAGTTGAAGAAACCGAACTCATCGGGGGGTGACGCGGCGTTGAACCACCAGTCATAGCCTCGGTTGGCCTTTACGGCATTGGTGAAACGGTAATGGGCGAAGTACATACCCAGTGTCCACCCCCAGTTGGCCCAACTGGTGACGTTGTTGGTGTCGCGCGCCTTGCGATTCCAGGGGAAATAGAAGAACTCATGGAATGCATGATACTCCTGTTTGGGATCTACCTGCTGAAATTCGGGATGGGGGAAAAAGTTCGCATAGTTCCAGATTTCGATGTCTTTCAGGTTCGGACCAACTCTCTTGGCCAGTTCCTTCATACACTCCGTGGAGTCGCCGCCGACGGAACCGGGCTGTATCCAGCTTCCTGATTTTACCATATCGAGGATCTGCTGGGGTGTTCTCTTTTTGTCACGAAGCTTCTGCTGTATCGGTGTCGTCATGTAACAAATCCCTCCTTACTGTAGCCGTTGTAACCGATTATTAGTTAAACCTTCGCCGAGTCGGAACCTGATATCCCTCCTTTCGCTATCTAGTATTGGATAAAAACGATGATTATCAAGACGAATTGACCCTCTTTTGATCATTGGGCGAATGCTTCAATCGCTGATCAATATATCTCTAAAAATGACTACGAAACCGGGCTTTTACAATGCAGAGCATACTACAGTATGGCTTTGCATAATCTTTCTGACCAAGGTTGTCAAGGAAAAATTGACAGGATAAATTGTTTGGTCTGCATCTTTTAGATTGCATGGTATTCTGATTTGGGCTATGCCGTCACCCATAAACGCGGAGGAAACCTTTGAAAACCATTTCGGTCCCCAAAGAAGCCTCAACGGTCATAATGCTGAGACCAGCGAGTGGCCGTAAACATAGCCCCTTCGAAGTCCTGATGGTCCAGCGTCATCCCGACAGTCTCTTCGTCCCCGATTGTTATGTGTTTCCAGGTGGTTGTATTGACGATGATGACTGTTCTATGGAATCGGCGTCTTTTTGCCGGGGTCTTGATCGACAAAAGGCGTTTCAGATCCTCGTTGATATGCCCACCGAGGCGATGGCCCTCGGGGCCTGGGTGGGGGCAACGCGGGAAACATTTGAAGAAACAGGCATATTTATTTCTTCCGAGCCCCGCGATCTCCCTACCCTCGCCTGCTGCCGACGTCTGCTCCTGGCTGGAAAAGCCACCTTCACAGACATCCTCAAAACGGAAAAATGGACCCTTTCATTGGACCGTCTAAAATATTTTGCCCACTGGATCACCCCGGAGTTTCTCCCCTATCGCTACGATGTCCGTTTTTTCGTAACTATCGCCCCAGAAGATCAGGAAGCCATGCATGACGGCATTGAACTGACCGGACACACCTGGATCACCCCTCGGCGCGCCCTTGGGGAATACGAGCAGAACCGTTTCAACATGGTTCTACCGACAATCATGACCCTTCGGGAGCTTTGTCGTTTTGATTCTATAGAGGCCGTTTTTCAGTCTGTGGAAACAAAAAACGTTCCCTCCATTCTGACCACGGTCACAAAAAGAGACGGTCGTCTGGTAGAAATAATGCCCGACGGCACGATCTTCAGTCCCATCCTTTGATATGAAATATACATGGAGAGAATTATTTGAAGTGACAGTAATGAATTCAGCAATAACCCATTACCGTTCCAACCCTTCCGTTGAAGGGGGTGAAGAAAAGGGTATTTTCGGATGAAAAATCTTCCTCTGACGACAGATTATCTTTTATCAATAAATATCAAAGGGTTTCTAGACGATGAAGAGGCCTTGAGGCTTTATGAACTTGCCCGGGAAGCGTCCATTTATGGCCCCTGCCTGGAGATCGGCAGTTATTGCGGAAAGTCTGCCGCTTTTCTAGGTCTGGCTTGTCAGGAGCGCGGAGCCGTCCTTTTTTCCATCGACCATCACCGGGGATCGGAGGAACAGCAGCCCGGACAGGCCTATTTCGACCCGGAACTGTTCGACGAAAGAAGCGGGTTGATTGATACCTTTCCCCTTTTTCGAAAAACCCTTGCCGAGCTTGCCCTTTCAGACACCGTGGTCCCTCTGGTTTGCCCTTCCAATCTGGTCGCCAGGGCCTGGCAGACTCCGCTTAGTCTGGTATTCATTGACGGCAGCCACACCTTTGCTTCCGCTTTCGGAGACTATCTCGCCTGGGTCCCCCACCTCCAGCCCGGCGGTTATTTGGTCATTCATGACATCTTTTTCGACCCTGCGCAAGGCGGCCAGGCCCCTCACTGCATATATGCACTGGCCTTGGCTTCGGGACTTTTTGTCGAGCTGCCCATGACAAAAACCCTGGGAGTCCTGCAAAAAACGTCCGGGAATGTTATTCCGGAAGCGGCCCGGCAAAAATGGCTCAACCTGAACGGACAGTAATATTTGATTACCGACGGTCAGGATTATTCATAAAGGAAGTTAATCAGATTCCTCCAGGGCTGTGTTACAGCATGGAGATGATCAGCCCGCTCCCGGATTTTTTCTCGCAGTTCTTTCTCCACTCCGACAATAGCGGCGGCATCATAATTATGAATCTCACGGAAAAGCGAATTTATCTGCTCCAGGGATTCATCCAGGGATGCTCTGTCATCCTCAACTAGACCTTCGATGGGCATCTCTCTGATATAGGCAGTCATACCGAATAGTTGCTCCAAATCACACCTTGTGGTGTCTGAAGGCATGTCCCCCAATCTCAGCTTATTGATAAAAAGTGATTTGTCATATTGAAGAATCAGATCCATGTCTGTTCTTATTTTCTCTAGCGGACGAAGTCGCGTCATCCTTCTTACCCCCCCTTTTTACGAGATCATCTTGTTATTTTAGTATAAATTCATATGATGGTCACAAAGTCAATCGGTAATAGCTGCAATAATCTTGGAGAGCTTTTATTCAAACAACAAGGTGGGGATAGGCAACATGAGATTCTTTGCCCTGTAGCTCCTTCCCCTTCAAGGAGAGGACACGGGATCGGGTTTGTGATCTACGGCAGGACGTCCACCTTGTTGTTATGGGTCCAGTACCATTGCAGGTTTTCCCGCTCCTTGCGAGTCTTGATGTATCCCTTGCCAATAAAATCGTCGATGGCCCTTTCCACAAGAGCACCGTCGCTGCCGGTCTTATTCTTGATACGATCGCACAGAAGTTCCCGGGACTTATCAATCGTCATAGCGCCGTTGCTCAGCCCCTCCGTTTCAATCAGATCCTCAGAAAGAAGCCGGTAAACAAGCTGGGTCCGAAAGTATCCGCCCACTTGCAAATCCTCTGCCGGAGTATTGGCACCGGTTTGATAGTTTTGGACCTGTTTTTCCCAGCCCCCCATGATCTCACCTTCAAAATCATCGACAAAGGCATTAATGTCTTCCGGAGACAGTCGGGATGTCCGGGTGATCGCTCGGTTGGCGTCATATTGGACCCAGTCATCGGTGAGAATCTGCAGGTCGTATTCGGCGACTTTTTCCCGCACCGTTGTCCCCGGAAAGGGGGCCAGGATATGATAACCGTATAGGGACCCCAGGCTGGCGGCAAACTTTTTCGTATCTGCCAGGGTTTCCGGCGACTCACCGGGAAGACCGGCGATGAAGGAAGTATGGGCGAGAATGCCCACTTCATTACAAAGATCCACGGCCCGGCGGATCTGCTCCAAGGTGATACCCTTTTTTATCCTGGCCAGCATCTCCGGATTACCCGTTTCCACGCCGAAACTGACACTATCACAACCGGTGTCCCGCATGATCTCCAGGGTTTCCCGATCCACCGTGTTGACCCTGGCAAAGGCGCTCCAGGTAAAGTTCAGCCCCCGTTCCTTAATCTCGGTGCAGACCTCCCGCACTTTTTTCTTGTTGGTGACGAACAGGTCATCGGCTACATTTATACGGTTGATCCCATAGGACAGGATCTCCGCGATCTCATCGACTACCAGGACGGCCGAGCGCTGGCGAATCCGTTTCCCGACCATCCTCCTTCCCTGGCAGAAAATACATTCATAGGGACATCCCCTGCCGGTGATAATGCTGATGGGGTATCCCAAGGCCTGATAACGCGACAACGGCAGCAGATGGCGGGCAGGCAGGGGTAGAGAGTCCAGGTCGGGGATGAACTCCCGGGGTTCATTGACCTCAATGGCGCCGTTTTTTCTGAAGGCAATGCCTTTGATGCCGGGGAGGAGATTCTTTTTGAAACCGCCCTCCACAAGTTCCCGGATCGTTTCCTCACCCTCTCCCATAACGATCAGATCGATACCGGGATATGCCGCCAAGGTATTTGCCGCCGTAAAAGAAACATGGGGGCCTCCCATCACAGTAATTATCGAGTGATCACAGCGTTTGACATCCTCCAGGATTGCCGCCGCCGGGGGGAAATTAAGGGTGACAGAGGTGGCCCCAACTACATCGGGGTTGAAGTCAGCAAGTTCCTCCTGGAGCTTTTTTCCGGTATAACGCCGGACGATATAGTCAAATATCCGTACCTCCGCCCCCGCAGCCGCAAAGGCAGCGGCAACGTAGGTCACCCCCAGGGGAGGCGCCGGGGCCTCGGCTAGGGGATAGGGTGGTGCAATAATCGCTACTTTCATTTTTTTTAGTCTTTCTTGCCGGGCCACAACAGGGAACGGAGCCAGTCAAGCCAGGTATTCCCTTCCATGAGGTTCCGGTCTATCTCATCAAATTCTGAGGCTAAAACATCAGGATGGGCAAGCCAGTCCGCCCGGGTTCTCATCTGACGGTCGGGGTCAAGGTTTTTCAATACCGAGGCGGGATTGCCACCGACGATAACATTGGGGGCAATATCTTTCAGTACAACTGATCCGGCGCCGATGATGCTGTTTTCACCTATCGTCACACCCTTGCAGACCATGGCACTATCGCCGATCCAGACATTATTGGCGATTCTAACCGGTGCACTTTGCCCCACGGAAAGACTCCGGTCGTATATCCCGTGCCAGTCGGAATCGGTGATGAAAGCCCCCTGGGCCATCATGCAACTGTCGCCGATAGTAATATCCTGAGCGGCGCTGATGCGGACACCGGGGCACAGGAGACCGTAGTCGCCGATCACAATCCGTCCCTGCCCTTCCATATTGGACCAGACCGTCAGCCGGACCTTCTTGTCGGGTGCGGCAATGACGTGGGCATAGTCGCCCAGAATAACCGGCCCCCCGAACACCTCGACGTGCCATGGTTTCATGAAGAGACACCCGGTTCCAAGCCGTTCAAATTGAGGGCGAAGGAAGTGGTCGGCGTACCAGCGCTGGAACAGGAGATCCAGGCGCTTGATCATGTAGGGTCTTGTATCTCGTCTCAAGGAAATCTATGTCCTTTTATGAGATGACGGTGATTTTTTATGATTATGGCCGATCCAGTGATGATTTTCCCAACCGGAATGGTTGAACAATCCTCCGGCAGGTGTTATTCCCCGCAGGGCGTCATATGCCAGTAGCACCGCTGCCGCCGTCCATGTTGTTTTCTCGTCCGGCCAGACGACGCAATCAGGAAAGGTAACGCCCATCCAGTAACTACCGTCGTCATATTTCTTGTCGTTTAGCCAGGAAAAGACCTGCTCCGCCTCCTCATAGGCATTGGCGGCCGCCAAGGCCAGGACAAGCTCCGATGTTTCGGCCATGGTCACCCAGGGACGGTCGCAGACGCAACGGACGCCCCAGCCCGGCACAACAAACTTATCCCAGTAATGGTCGAGGCGTTTCCTCGCCTCCACGCCGGTCAAGGCGCCGCATAGAACCGGATAATACCAATCCATGGAAAACCGGGATTTGATCATGTTGAAATGGGTGGGACGATTTTTGATGGCGTTTCCGAGTTTCTTTAAGGCCTGTGACCATGAGTTCATCGTCATTCCCAATTGTGCGGCAATGGACAGGCCGCACTTGAAACTCATATAAATAGAGCTTGAGCCCGTCAGCAGGGCCATTGGGTCCACCTGCCCTTCCCGGTTTTTTGCCCAGTAGATCTCACCGGCAGGAGACTGGAGACTCAACGCATAATCAAGTCCCGCCTTTACCGTCGGCCACATCCGGCGCAGAAATCCCCGATCTTCCGTAATCAGATAATGGTGAAAGACCCCAACGGCTATATAAGCGGCAAAATTACTGTCCCTGGTCCCGTCCTCGACAATGCCGTCACGGACGGCAGACCACCAGCTTCCGTCCTCCAGTTGGGTCGCCGCCATCCAGTCATAGGCCCGTTCCGCTCTTTGCTTCTTTCCGGCGACGCTCAGGCCCATGGCGCTCTCCACATGATCCCAGGGGTCTGTCTTCCCCCCTGCGGACCAGGGTATTTCTCCGCTTTCCTTCTGTATTCCGGCAATAAACGAGGCCAGACCCTCGATATCAACAGTCGGTGTTCCCAGACGGGGTTCGACGCCCAACTTCATAAATCAGTATCCCTTCTTCATATAGTAAACGACGCTCTTCGCCAGCAGCGGGTCAAGCATTCTTTCGAGAGTACGGATAAACGGCGGATGCTGCATAATGTCCCACTCAAGAAATTGTTTATAGAGCCTCACAAGCGGATGCCTGTCGTTCTTGTGCCCCACCAAGCATTTCAGCCACCAGTAGGGGGCATGAAGGGCATGTTTATAGCGAATCCCGTCGCACGACGTCCCGGCGTCCTGGAG
>JANXZC010000169.1 GCA_025355725.1 Syntrophus sp. (in: bacteria) | reverse complement strand
GCAACGGAAGCGGAAGGCGGTCCAGGTATTCTCCTGCTGCCGGTATTCCACGTCAAGAATATCGAGCAGCCGGTCCGGCCTTTCTTTCCCAAAGGTGACTACTCCCCCGGTTTGATAGTCCCTCCAGGTCATGGACAAACGAAGATCGGCAAGGCGCAGCACTTCCTCCTTGAGATCAGCGTAGAGGTTTTGCGATCTGCCGTGACGGATACGGACATCCCGTATCCCCGCCATTTCCTCCAGAGTGATGCGGGCAATACCCGTCCGGGGGTCATCCAGCCGGGCAATATAAGACATGAGAATCAGGAATACATCTGCCGATTCCACTGAAAGGTTTCGCACCGTATTCCTCAAGCTGCCGGAATAGATAAAACCGAGGCGGGGCGCATAGTACATGGCGATGGTGGGATGAAAGCGCCGAGAATAATCGGGCGGGGGCTCACAAAAAAAGGTTATGCTGCCCGCTCTTGCTTCGTAGGGATAAAGGGGGCGGCCATAGTCGTCCGATTGCCATCTGGATTTTGGTCCACCGGCATAAATGGCCCGTAGAGTGGAGTGAATAACAGGACTGACGGGAAAGGGCAGTTTCCCCCTGATGACCGGATGGCTTGTGGTTCCGGCCTGGGCTGGATATCCCTGAGGATGCTTAATGCCCGGCATCCGGAAAGGTGTCTTTGTCTCCATCCATTATCCCCATCATTACTGATTGCCGATGCCTCCGATCGTCACTATTACGATAAAGACCCCTTTATTTAAATAATCAGGCGATGGTCACCTCCGGGCAGAGATAGACGTCCTGGATGGTCTGGAGGATCTCCGCCCCCTCCTTCATCGGGCGTTGGAAGGCCTTGCGGCCGGAAATGAGGCCCATGCCTCCGGCCCGCTTGTTTATAACCGCTGTCCGCACTGCCTCGGCCAGATCGTTTTCCCCTTCCGAGGCCCCGCCGGAGTTGATCAGCCCCGCCCGTCCCAGGTAACAGTTAATGACCTGATAACGGGTCAGATCGATGGGATGGGCCGTCGCCAGTTCGGAATAGACCCGGGGATCGGTTTTCCCGAACTTGACTGCCGGATAGCCGCCGTTGCAGTCCGGTTGTTTTTGTTTGACGATGTCGGCCTGGATGGTTGCCGCCAGGTGATTGGCCTGTCCGGTCAGGTCCGCCGCTGTGTGGTAATCCTTCCCGTCCTTGATGAAGGCGGGATTGCGGAGATAGGCCCAGAGAACCGTTGCAATCCCCAATTCGTGGGCCATGGAGAAGGCGTCGGAGATCTCCCGGAGCTGCCGACTGCTCTCCTCGGAACCGAAATAGATGGTCGCCCCAATGGCGGCGGCCCCCATGTCAAAACACTGCTTCACGTTGGCAAAGAGAAATTCATCATACTTGGCAGGATAGACAAGCAGATCGTTGTGGTTGATCTTCACGATAAAGGGAATCCGGTGGGCATACTTTCTCGCCACTGTACCCAGGACGCCGAGGGTCGAGGCGACGGCGCTGCACCCTCCCTCGATGGCGAGCTTCACGATATTTTCCGGATCGAAATAGATTGGGTTGGGGGCGAAGGAAGCCGCAGCGCTGTGTTCGATCCCCTGATCCACGGGGAGGATGGACAGGTAGCCGGTGCCGGCGAGGCGGCCATGATCGAAAAGAAGCTGCATGTTCCGCAGCACGTTGATCGGTCGGTCCGTGGGAATGAATATCCTCTCGATGAAGTCCGGACCAGGCAGATGCAAATTTTCCTTAGGGAAAATACACCGGTGGTTGAGTAGCCCTTCGGCGTCTTTACCCAATAAATTCAAGATTTTTGTGTACATGTTATATCTCCTCTTTTTTCGAAATGGCGGTTAAAATTTCCATAGAATATTATCGCCTATGCTAGGGAGATCAAAGAGGAATGTCAAGGAGGAATATTACCTGAATCAGTGGCACTAAATGTGCGAGTTATCTGAAATGATTAAAAATCAACCCTTGATTGCATTATCCTCATTTGAAGAAAGCACAGCCTGCATCTCAGCTGGAGCCCAGTGAAGGATATGATGATTCAAGTTGTC
>JANXZC010000162.1 GCA_025355725.1 Syntrophus sp. (in: bacteria) | reverse complement strand
CAGCAACGGGCGCTCCCGGTCACGAAGCTCTGCCCGGGCGGGGGCCGATTTGCGCTATGACATGCAAATCTCTTTCATGGAAGCCGCTTTTGGCCTCTCCAGGGACATCGATATCGACAAATATCAAAGATGTCATGAATGCGGCGGGAACGGATCGGCGCCAGGAACGGCCCCGGAGGTATGTTCGCGGTGTAGCGGCCGTGGTCAGGTTACCCAGTCCAGCGGTTTCTTCAGCATCAGCACCACTTGCCCGAACTGTCGCGGAGTGGGACAGACCATCTCCCACCCCTGTAAGAGCTGCCGGGGCGCCGGCCGGGAAAAGGTTGCCAAAACCGTCCAGATCAAGATTCCTGCCGGTGTCGAAACGGGCTCCCGGCTCCGGTTGCGTGGGGAAGGGGAACAGGGTGAACATGGCGGTCCCAGCGGGGATCTTTATGTCTTCATCCACGTGGAAGAACATGAATTCTTCCAGCGCTCCGATGACGACATTATCTGCCGGATTCCGATTTCCTTTGTCCAGGCGGCACTGGGAGACAATATCGAGGTACCGACCCTCATAGGGACGGAAAAGCTGAAAATTCCCCGGGGCACCCAGAACGGCAAGATCTTCCGTCTCAAGGGAAAGGGCATAGCCCATCTGCGCGGCTTCGGCCGGGGTGATCAGGTTATCGAAACGGTCGTAACCATTCCGACAAATCTCAACCGACGGCAAGAAGAACTCCTCAAGGAGTTTTCCCGCCTCAGCGGCAAATAAGACCCTTTACAGGCAAGCGTGAATAAGGTAATGGGGTTGCCATAATAACTATCTTTACGAGGGAGGAATGGTCTATGCAAAAAAGAATTCGCCGTTCAGTATTGCTACTCGTGGTTGGCCTATTTATCCTGACCGGTTGCGCCGCCGTGCTTGTCGGCGGGGCCGTTGTGGGCGCCGGCACGGGAACGTACATGTTCATCAACGGGGAATTGAAGACCGACTATAATTTCAATTTTGACAAGGTCTGGTCGGCCGTAGAAAAAACCGTAGCCACGATGCGGGGCACGGAGGTCGCTCCGGCAAAAGGCATCGGCTCCGGTCATATCGATTCAGTGATCAACGGCGAAAAAGTCCGTATTTCCGTTACTTTCAAAGAAAAAGACATTACCACGGTCGCCGTCAGGGTGGGGATGATTGGCGACGAAACGGCATCCCGGATGATCCATGCGAATATCGCCGACAATCTGGCCAAGAAATAGTGAGGACGGGAATGGCTTATCGTCTCCTGATACAACTGTTCTGCCTGCTCGTGCTGGCAGGGACCCCTCCCCTCGTCAATGGACAGCAGCTTCCTTTACATCAATGGCCGGACAGACTGACCCTTTGCGGAGAGCGGGTCCCCCTCGAACGTCAGGACGTCTGGGAGATGATGGACCAGGCCTTTGTTTCGTCGGTGTATAATCAGCCGCGGGTTGTTCTCTGGATCAAACGGGCCCACCGCTATTTCCCCTATGTGGAGAAGCGGCTCCGGGAACTTAAACTGCCGGACGATCTCAAATACGTCGTCGTCGTGGAAAGCGCCATGAAGACCTATGCCACATCGACTGCCAAGGCCGTCGGCCCCTGGCAGTTCATTGAAGGGACGGGGAAGAGGTACGGTCTTCGCACCGACCGCTGGATCGATGAGCGGTACAATTTCGAGCGGGCAACGGATGCGGCCCTGAACTATCTAGCCGACCTTAACAAGGAATTCAAAAGCTGGAGTGTGGCCATCGCCGCCTATAACTGCGGAGAGAACAGAATGGCCAAGGATTTGAGGGCCCAGGGGGTCAACAATTTTTATGACGCCGACCTGCCCCTGGAGACGGAGGCCTATATCTTTAGTATCCTGGCAGCAAAATCAATCCTCTCAAATACCGCCGCTTACGGCTATTCCATCCCCGCCGCAAAAAGGTATCCACCCCTGGAATATGACGAGATAGAACTCTCCGTGCACCAGGAGATGCCCATCACCGCCATCGCCCACGCCTGCGACACAACCTACAAAATCATCAGGGAAATGAATCCGGAAATACGCCAGAACGCCCTTCCTTCCGGACACTTCAAGTTACGCGTCCCCAAGGGGAAAGCCCAGGGATTAAATGCCCGGCTGAAAAAAGAGCTGTCCCGGTAACAAGCCCATCAACTCCGATAAGAGCGCCCAATAAAATAGCCAACAAAATAGGATGAACAGTAGCATCAGGGACCGACCGCTTTCTTATTCTGTTTCTAAATCAAAGATGAAATCAAGGCGGCAAGGCAGCCGTATTCTTCATACGTCGAGGAGCCGATTGCCGATGCCAAAGAAGATAGCGCTTTAGAAACGGGATTACCCGGACCTTCACGTCTATCCTCTCCGACTATCTCAATTGTGGCCCCTTCGGAAAGATGGATAGATTCATCTTCGTTGCCAATGGAACAAGAATGTTCACGTAGTCATCCGTCCAGGATCGACATTCCTTTATCCCATCGCTATTGCCCAAGGCGGTCCAGCCTTGGGCTAAAAAGCCTTGAAGAGCGGTTCTGCTCAAGGCTAAAACCACATAATCGGTACGAACAGGTTTTAGGGATTCCTCCCGCACGGTCAACATACTTTTCATTGCGCCATGGAGCTTGAGGCGCTTCGATACAGCCTTGATAACGGGGCGGAGATCATAGTAACGGTTTGTTATATGAAAAACAATGAGCCCATTATTCTTGAGCCGACTTAAATAAATATTCACCCCTTCTTCCGTTAGTAGATGCGCCGGTATCCCTTCACCACTGAATGCGTCCACGAACACCATATCATATAATAATTCCTGTTTTGCGTATTGACGCAGGGAGGCTCTACCGTCAGCGATCATCACGCTGGTCCGGCCTTTGGCGTCAGCGAGAAAGGAGAACCAGCGCCTGGCAAGCATCTCTATATCAGGGTTGATCTCATAGAAATCCAGAATATCGCCGGGGCGTGTATAGGCGCCAATGGTTCCTGTTCCCAGTCCAATAGCGGCAATCCTTGCGACCGGCGGCATGGCGGCAAAGGCGTCGGCAAATCCTCCTGTCGGATGATAATATAGGGTCGGCAAGTTTCTCTTATTTCGATCCAGAAGCTGGATGCCGTGAATGGTTGATCCATGGGTAAGCGTTCGTACCGTTGCCTGTCCCTGACCCGTAACTGGCGCGTCAATAACCCGGCTCATGCCGTAATAATTGCGGTGCACGGCTTGTACCGTTCCGCCAGTCGAATCTCTTCCCACCAGGATGATCATCCCGATTAATAAACCGATAGGAAGCAATCTCGCTGCATGAAAAGGCCGGGAAGTCCGGCGCCAGAAAGATAAGGCCACCTTTGCGTAGGGATGATAAAAAATGAGTGATATAATGATCAGGAGGAGGGGATACTCCCATAGCCGGGAAAAGACCAGGGGTGCGACCAGACTGACGGCCAGAGAGCCTGTTAGGCCTCCCAGGGCGACGGCAATATAAAAAACTGAGAGATACGTCGAATGAGGACGTTCTTCATAGAGCACCCTGTGGATGATAATACATAGGGCAAGAAAAATGATGAGATGCCCCACATGTAAGAGGTAATGAGTTGCCGGGATCAGGAAAAGTAACAGACCCAGAAGCATGATTTCCGGATACAGACTGCTCATGAGACTATATGTTATGCATCTGTTGCGAAAAGTTATAACGTAACTAACCAAATAAATAGCCAGGGGCTAAGCAATTTAAATCCCCCTAGCCCCTGTCTATAAGTATAGATTATGTTAGAAAAACCTCACTGTTTTGCCGCGCCCGCCCCGGGGATCTTCATATCAAACTTCTTGTGGCAATCGAGACAGTAAACCTTGGAAGCTTTATGGCCGCCATGGCATACCGTGCAGGCGATGTCCCCCAGGTGGGACTTGTGGGGATTGCGGTCCTTGAAGTCTTTCGGCTCTGTCTTATTGGCCAGCGTTTCCATCGGACCATGACATACCAGGCAACGGCTGTTTTCCACCGTGTCATCGGCTTTGGGAAGGGCCTTGCCGTGACATCCGGCGCAGCCGATATTGGCCTTGGCGTGGAGGTTATCCGTAAAACTCGATCCTCCCCAGGAGGCGAAGATCTCCTTCATCATGGCTACGTCCTCCTTGGACGGAGCGCCCAGCGATCCCTTAACCCCCTTAATACCGAAGCTTTTACCGGGGACCCAGGTATGGCAGGTAGTGCAGTCCTGTTGCCCTTTAGGGGGAACATGGGCCAGGTGCATCCGGCTGGAAAAAGCGTTTTTACCGGCTTTCCCGGCGAGATCCGGGGCATGGCAGGAGGTACAGGCCGAAAGATCGTTCCCCTTTACGGGAGGGTGCCCCTTGGGAACAACCTTGGTAAAATCGGCATGACAACTCTGGCAGGATAACTTGGCAGGTTTGGCTGCTTCTGCTCCCCGATCGCCGATCAGGAAATAGGCTACCATGAAGCCAACAAACAGCAGGATAAAGGTCAGGCTGATCTTTTTCATAGTCAATTTACCTCAGTAAAAGCAAGGGAAGCGGTACCAGGGCCGCCCCCCTTGCAGTCAGACTTATCCCTTTTCCTTCGCCGCGTTAGTCCCGGCCACACGGCCAAAGGCAACACAGTCGGGCATGGCGTTGCTTCCCAGGCGGTTGGAGCCGTGAACGCCGCCGGTAACTTCTCCCGCTGCATAAAAGTTCGGGATTACATTACCGAAGACGTCAATAACCTGGCCGTCTTTATTGATCCGGAGGCCGCCCATGCAGTGATGCACTGCCGGCCACTGGGAGACGGCATAGAAGGGACCCTCGATCAGGGGGATCATGACCTTGGTGATGGGTTTGTTGAAATCTGGATCTTTTCCCTCTTCGATATACTTGTTATGTTTATTGATTGTTTCCCCTAAGGCGGCGGCGGGAATCCCAAGCTTTCCGGCCATCTCGGCAATGGAATCGGCCTGGACAAAGCGGCCTTTCGCTATGCCCGATTGAACTTCTTCATAAGATCCGCCCATCTTCAGGACCATGGCTTTATTGAAGATCGACCAAGTCGGTTTCATGTCGGCTCCCAGAGCGATCTGGGCAAAGGCGCAGACATCCCGGCGTTCCAATTCGTTGACAAATCTTTTTCCTAATTTGTTGACATAGACGATCCCGTAACCGGGGCCGTTGAAAGGATACACGGCCGGGGTGTCAAGGATGCCCGTTTCGGGTTCCGCAAAGGGATAAAGCTGAATGAAATTCATCTGTAAGGTATCGGCACCAATGGCCTGGGCAAAACGGATCGTTTCGCCGGTGGCCCCTTTTTGGTTGGTGCAACTGAATGCGGGCACCAAGCGGGGGTTATGGGCCATACGCATTTTGATATCCTGGCTGAACCCGCCGGAGGCCATAACCACGGCCTTGTTCGCCTTGATATTGATTACTTTTCTTCCTCTTTTCACTTCCAGGCCGAGCACGGGGGACTTGGGGTCAGCGTCCTTCCGCCAGATCCAGGTGACTTCCGAATTGAGGACCATCTTAGCCCCGCGCTTATCCGCGATTTTCCGGAGGGCTTCGGTGTATTCCCTTCCCACGCCGGCTACTGCCGAATGGGTACGATAGGCCGTGTGGCCGCCGGCCCTGGTGACGGTGGGGCGGATCTTGGCGCCTCCCTCGTCGATCATCCAGTTCAGACCGTCCGTCGCTCCATTGACCATGACCTCAACGAGCTCGGGCAGGTTGTAAAAGTCGCCTCCTTTGAGGGTATCGTTCAGGTGCTGCTTGGGACTGTCATCGCCTAACCCCAGATTTGTGCGATAATGGAATTTGTCATCCCAGGATGCATACACCCCGCCGTTGATGATGGAGTTTCCTCCATAGGTGGGCATCTTCTCCAGGACTACTACCTTGGAACCCGCCCCTGCCGCCTCCGCTGCCGCTGCCAGGCCCGCAAAGCCGGAACCGACGACGACAACGTCCCAGGTCTCATCCCACTTCTTGGGGAGCTTTTTGATCATGGCTTCCGCTGCTCCCGGTGCAGCCATGTTCAGTGCCAGGCCTCCGCCCAAGGCCACTGCGCCCATGGTGACAGCGCCCTTCAAAATGGAACGGCGACTCACAGTTGTCATGCTTTCATTTTTACTTTTTTCTTCCTTCATAAAAATTACCTCCTTCGCTAATTCAGAATTGTGTTTAAATATCAGATAACCACTCTCGCTTTGTTTATTCATCCCTTTTCATTCGTTTGAGGCCGCACCGCTCCGATCTAACTAAAGTGTAACCGGTTTCAGAAAAGGCATCCATCAGACAAAAGATGAAAATAGCATAGGTGCGTGATGAAATAAATTCATCTATCGGCTACTTCAATACAGGCTTTGGGAGATCGAGAAGAATCTTTTCCGCAGCGAGGACATAACCTTCCAGTTTTTTTATGATATTGGCGGCAAAGGCTCTGATTTCTTCGTCATGGCCCTTTTCCGCTTCTTTCCGGTAAAGGGAAAGATCTCTCTCATTGTCATCTATCATCAGACTTATATAATTTCGGTCGAAGGCGGCGCCATATTCCTGGGTAAGGAACACGAATGTGTTCTTCCGTACCCGGTCCGGATCGGCAGCAAACGCGACCCCTTTGCGGCCGGCAAGACTATTCAATTTCTGATAATACCGGCCATGGTCCGTTGCCATTATTCCACCGTACTGCTTGACCGCATTACTTGCCGCCTGTTTTTTTGCCAAATCGCCTAAATTCATCTTCCAAACGCAATTGTTCGCGGCGGCTTGGAGAAACTGGAGATCATCCTTCCGTGAAGAATTCGTATCCGATAGGGCAAATGTTACAGCAATAAGGCTCAGAAAGATAATTACCAGTAGAGGGATGACGAATAGCTCTGTCCGTTTCAGGAATATTTTCATCAAGATACCTACATTTCAAAATGGTTCCGCATGTTTTAGATGTTTCAACCAATTGTCGCGATATATCATGGCCAATTCATCCGCTTCGAGGATCAGCAGATTTTCTGCATTCATCTGTTCCGATGCCGTGTTGAAGTTAAACGATCCGGTCAGGATCGTTTTTTGATCGATGATGATAATGCGGTTGTTGGCAATGGCATGAACCCCATCCAGATAAACAGGTATGCCGGCATTGGCCATCTCCGTGGAAGGGGTGAGCCCCTCCTGCCGTTCCGATTTGTCCATGATGAGTTTAACTTTTACACCGCGCCTGTGGGCAATGATCATGGCCTGGGCAAGGGACGGCGAATGGAATGAATAGGCCTGAATTAGGATTTCCGAACGTGCATTGGAAATGGCTTTTAAAACGGCGTCGGTGCAGCCTCCGTTGGGGCTGAAATAGACTTGTGCGGTAGTAGGACCGGAAAGGGTAATATCAACGGCCTGAACGCCGCTGCCAGGCAGAAGAAGCGTAAAAACGATGAACAGACTGAAAGACATGACGTGTGTTTTCATGTTGCGGTTCTTCGATGCTTTATTCACTTCTACAATTGACAGTGAGCTTTTGTCAAGCTATATCGTTGGCTCTCCTGGAGGAGGGCGTCATGAAATTAGGAAAGTTGTGTATTCTGGCAACCGCCACCACGGCCGTTTTTTTTCTGCATGGTTATTACGGAAAAGTCCTGGGGTTTCAAGATATGGTGTGCGGCCCCAGGCCGCACGCTGTGGCAGGCGTAAAGACCTGTAAAACAATGGGGACAGAACCGGAAGTGGTGCAAGTATCCTGCGGAAAGGGGCCGGCTGCAAAGAAGGCTTCTCCGGTTTATATATGTGCCACTGCGATCAGGGATTGGGGGCAGCCGGCGCCTTATGCTCACACCTCCAATGTCTGGCGCTGCAGTGCCGGGGAGGCAGAGACCTTTCTGTTCGCATCTGATTTCTCCCAGGACTCGGTTCGTTGCGATCTCGTTTGCGGACGTTGCGAAACAGGCTGGCAGGCAGTACCATAAGACAATTGATTTAACGGCAGAAAAGGCTGGATAACCCTATTGTTTTCGTATAGAGGAACCTCATGGATACGAAGAGGGGAACAAATAAGAAAAAAAGACCCTTGACGGGATCGGCACAGAGATTCCGCCACATTTTTGAACATTCCCCCGCCATGGTCTATCTGAGCGACACCGCCGGCTTCATCCTGGACATGAATGAGGCGGGGGTAACGATGCTGGGCTACGGTGCTCCCGAAGAGGTCCTCGGTCTCGAGGCTGCCCACCACCTCTATGCCGACCCGGACGACCGCCTGCGGTTTCTTGAGACCATCGAACAGACGGGGTCCGTCCAGGATTTTGAGACCCGTTTCCGTCGCCGCGACGGAACCATCCTCGACGTGAGGATTACCGCCACGACCAGGCGGAACCGGAAGGGGCGCGTCGAGGGATACGAGGGGTTTGTCCTCGACGTTACGGACAGAAAAAGGGCGGAGCAGGCCCTTCAGGATTCCGAGGAAAAATACCGCACCGTCGTTGAAAACTCCCTTTCCGCCATTTTCATCCATCAGCAGGGCGTTTTTCGTTTCGTCAACAACCGTTTTGCTGAAATGCTTGGGTATGACTCAACCAAGGAGGTTATCGGCAGGCATTTCTGGGAGTTTGTTCACCCTGACGACCGTCCCCTCGTAAAGGAAAGAGGCCTCAACCGGGAGAAGAGTCAGGTCTTCCCCCTCCAATATACCCTGCGGGCCATAAAAAAAGACGGGTCCACGATCTGGGTGGATTTGCGGGCCACCCACGCCGCCTATCTCGGTCAGTCGGCAGTGGTGGGAAACTGCATCGACATCACCCAAAGCAAGGCGTCTGAAGAGGAGATTCATCACCTCTCCCGGCGCCTCATCGAGGTAAGCGAGGAAGAGAAAAAAGGGCTTGCCGCAGATCTTCATGACGAGTTCGGCCAGGCCCTGACCTCCCTGCACTTTGACCTGGAAGCCCTGCAATCGTCCATTTCCGACGGACTTACAGAACAGAAGCAGCGCTGCAGCGGTCTTCTCCAGAGGGTTGAAATGCTTGCAGATACGGTGCGTAAAACCACATCCTATCTGCGTCCCGACCTTCTGGATCATCTGGGACTGGTTCCCACCCTGGAGTGGTTTATCCATGAGTTCAATGTACGGTGGCCGGACATCCGGCTGGAATTTCAGGCCCTTGGCCTGAAGAAGCGACTGAATCAGCAGATCGAAATCGTTCTCTACCGGATCTTTCAGGAGTGCCTGACCAATATTTCCAAGCACGCAAAGGCGACCCAGGTCGAGATCATGCTGACCTACAGCCATCCCCGGGTCATCTTCACAATCAGGGATAATGGCGTCGGGTATGAAATATCGCCTCACCCATCATCGCCCGTAGGCCCAACCCGCGGTATAGGCCTGTTGAGCATGAGAGAGCGGGTCGCCTCCTGCGGAGGGACGATTGATATCGCCTCCATTCCCGGAAAGGGAACCACAATCAGGGCCGGCATCCCGGTCCTGTAAGAGGGTAACATGAAAAAGATCAGAGTCCTCATTGCCGACGATCATGCCATTGTCCGGGATGGTTTGCAACAGCTTCTCAGGAACCAGCCGGACATGGAACCGGCCGGCGAAGCCGAGGACGGCCAACAGGCCCTGGAGAGGGCTAAAGCGCTGCGACCGGATGTCATCCTTCTGGACATCGCCATGCCCCGGCTGAGCGGCATCGAAGTTATCGCTCTCATCAGGGAGGCGGTGCCAACTTCACAGGTAGTGGTCCTGTCCATGCACGCCAAGGAAACCTATGTGCAGCAGGCGTTGGCGGCGGGAGCGCTGGGTTATGTCCTCAAAGCCTCTCCCAGCCTAGATATCCTCGATGCGATCCGGGCTGCCTACCGGGGCGAATATTTCCTCAGTTCCCGACTACAGGCGGAGGTGATCGGAAAATATCTCCACTCGCAACGAAGTGCTCCTTCGGTGCGCAGTTACGATCTCCTCAGCGAGCGGGAGCAGCAGGTGTTTCGCCTGGTGGCCCAGGGCCACTCCACCAGTCAGATTGCCAATATCCTCTGTGTCAGCCCGAAGACCGTGGAAAAACACCGCGCCAGCCTGATGAATAAACTCGATGTCCATGATCGTCTTGATCTCTTGAAATACGCCATCAAGATCGGCATCGTCGATCCCGACCTCTGGGAAGATTAACTCCGGTTCTAAATCAAAGATGAAATCAAGGCGGCAAAGCGGAGTCGACGCAGGCGTATTTTTCATACGTCGAGGAACCGACTGCCGCTGCCAACGAAGATAGCGCTTTGATTCAGAACCGGAATAAGTAGGGTTCCCACCTTAGCGAATGGGGTCCGCCCCCCATTGCTTCCTTTCTGTGACATATCCTAAAGTGCACACCAGACAGAAAAAGGATTCTGCCTAAATCCAACAGATTGAAGGAGGATATGAAATGGATTGGAGTATTGTAGGAATTATTATTTCTTTGGCAATGATCATCGTGATGGCCCTCCGGGGGTGGCACATCATTGTGATCGCACCTCTGGCTGCTATTGTGGTCGCCCTGTTTTCCAGCATGGACCCTCTTCCCATGCTGACGGGACCATACATGAAGGGGTTTGTCAGTTTTGCAGGGAAGTTTTATCTCCTCTTCCTGGCCGGCTCAATCTTCGGCAAGTTCATGGAGGACAGCGGCGCCGCCCGGGCCATGGGCGAAGGCATCCTGAAACTTACCGGTCGCAATAGCCCCATGAGCGTCATCATGGCCGCCGGCTTGATCGGCATCGTCCTGACCTATGGCGGCGTGAGTCTGTTCGTGGTAGTTTTCGCGCTGATTCCTATTGCCCGTCCCATGTGGAAGGAATTGAATATGCCGTGGCACCTCTTTGCGATTTCCTTCGCTTTGGGCATTGGTTCCATCACCATGACAATGATGCCCGGCTCTCCCCAGATCCTGAACATCATGCCGACAAAATACATGGCCTCCACGCCGATGGCCGCCCCGATCCTCGGCATCGTGGGCTCGATTGTCGTCCTTATCTTCACCTATTTTTATACGAAGTTCCAGATTAAAAAATACCAGGAACGGGGCGAGGGATATGTCGCACCGGCCGGGGTTGGCATCATCGGTGGGGATTCGGCAGCGGCAAAGATGGAAAAACTCCCCAATGTATGGCTCAGCCTCATTCCCATGGTAGTGGTCATCGTTATGTTAAACTTTTTCAAGCTCGACGCCGTCTTGGCACTATCCGGCGGGACGGCCGTCTGTCTGCTGTTTTTCTGGAAGAACTTTAACAACATCCTGGACTCCTTGAATAAGGGCGCCGTGAATACCGTCATCCCCATTGTCAACACCTGTGCCGATGTAGGCTACGGTATGGCCGTGGCGGCAACCGCCGGCTTCAAAGTCGTTTCCGCCTGGCTGTTAACCCTGCCGATGAATCCCATTGTTTCCCTATCCATCGCCACCAATATCATGGCCGCCATTACCGGTTCTGCTTCCGGAGGTTTGGGAATCGTCCTGGAGACGTTGTCAAAACAGTACCTGGCCATGGGGCTGAATCCCGAACTGATCCACCGGATCGCCACCATTTCTTCGGGATGCTTCGATGCCATGCCTCATAACGGCGTGGTGATCACCTTTCTTGCCGTGGCCGGCCTGACCCACATGAACGCTTACAAGCATGTGTTCTTTGCCCATATTGTGTCGGCCCTGTTGGCCCTGTGTATCGTGATCCCCCTGGGCATCCTCATCTACTAGGACGAGGACGATCCCGGCGTTCCGGAATTTATTTGGTATCAAAAGATTGTTATAGGAGAAAAGACAGTGAAAGCATCAGAGATTAAAAAAGTCGCCGTCCTGGGGGGCAGCGGTATGATCGGTTCGAGTTGGACGACAAACTTCCTGTGGCGGGGCCTGCCCGTACATGTGTACGACGTCAGCGAGGAATGTCTCAAAACCGCCCGGGACCGGGTCCGGGGAAACCTGCAATACCTGGTAAACAAAGGGCTCCTGACCCAGGAAAAGATGAATGTGGCCCTTGGTCTGGCGCGATACACCACCAGTATGGAAACGGCTGTCAAGGACGTCCCGTTCATCCAGGAGGCGGCCCCGGAAAAATACGACGTAAAGCAGGCCCTCCTTGCCGAGGTTGATCGCCATGCGCCGGCGGAGGCGGTTTTCGCCAGCAGCACCTCGGGACTCCTCATTACGGAAATCGCCAAATACTCCGCCCATCCCGAGCGCTGCCTGGGGGCTCATCCTTACAATCCCCCCCATCTCATTCCCCTGATCGAAATCAGCAAGGGAGAAAAAACATCCCCCACGGCCTTGACACTGGCCTACGACTTCTATCGATTGCTCGGGAAGGAACCGATCATCCTGCAGAAGGAAGCCCTGGGGTTCATCGCCAACCGGCTGAGCGTGGCCCTGTACCGGGAGGCCATCGATCTGGTCCTTAAGGGTGTTTGCTCCGTCGAGGATATCGACAAGGCCGTCTGTTTCGGACCGGGGCTGCGCTACGCCCTGATGGGACCGAACCTGATCTATCAGTTGGGTGGCGGACCCTTCGGGATCAAGGGCATCATGCAACACATCGGTCCTTCCGTGGAGATGTGGTGGGCCGACATGGCGGACTGGAAAAAGGTGCCCCCGGCTTGGCCCGACATCGCCCAAGAAGGGGTGCTGAAGGAGATGGCCAACCGCCCCGAGGAGCAGGGAAAAACATCCGAGGAAATCGCCCGCTGGCGCGACGACGGACTCCTGGCCCTGCTCAAGTTTCTCGATAAGGTTTGAGACGAATCGACAAACGATGAAGCCTGCAGAAGGCTTCAATAACAAATTTCCCATATACGGAGGTACAAGCAAATGAAGATAGCTATTGTTGGAGCGGGATCACTGGGTACGATCATCGGGGCGCTGCTGGCTAAAGGCGGCCGCGACGTCACCATGGTTGACGCCAATGAGGAACATGTCAAAGCCCTGAATGAAAAAGGGGCTCAGATTGTGGGATTTATGGAAATGACCGTCCCGGTCAAGGCAATCACGCCTGCACAGATGGAAGGAACCTATGACCTCGTCATTTACCTGGTCAAGACGACCTACAATCATATCTCCCTACCCCAGATCGTTCCCCACCTTCATGAGGAAAGCATCGTCCTGACGCTACAGAACGGACTCCCTGAAGACGCGGTGGCCGAATATGTAGGAGCCAAAAGGACTATCGGCGCCGCCGTCGGCTGGGGGGCAACCTGGATCGGCCCGGGGGTATCCCAGTTGACTTCCCCGGCAGACAAGATGACCTATGACATCGGCGAACTGGACGGTAAGATGACGGACCGCCTCAAGAAGGTGCATGAGGCTTTGGAGCCCGCCGGAGTGCCCATTCTGACCGACAAACTGACGGGCATCCGCTGGACCAAGCTCCTGGTAAACTCCACCTTCAGCGGTATGTCGGCGGCCCTGGGATGTACTTACGGGGACGTACTGGACAATCCCAAGGCCCTCACCTGCGTCGCCCACATCGCCAATGAGTGTCTCCATGTGGTTGCCGCCCTCGGCGTCAAACCGGACCCCATCCAGGGGATAGACGTCGGGATTCTGGGGTTTGCCAACCAACAACAGATGCAGAAGACCTTCATGATCTACCAGATGGCTTTCGGCCCTCACCGCGCCCTCAAGGCGAGCATGCTCCAGGACCTGGAAAAAGGCATCCCCTGTGAAATCAACACGATCAACGGGAAGGTCGCGGAAATGGGTATAAAAGCAGGCGTGGCCACTCCCATGAACGACAAGGTGGTGGAAATCGTCACGGCCTGTCAGGAAGGCAAGCTGAAACCGGAGATGTCCAACCTGGATCTCTTTGTCCTGCCCGAAGTGCCCGAGGGACCGGCGGAACCCACTAGACCGGCTGTCTCCAGCGCCCCGGCAGTGCACGCGGCGAAGAGCAAAATTCCGTCCCACAAGCGGATCGTCACCTGCGCCCTCACCGGTTCGATCCATATCCCCACCATGTCGGAGTATCTGCCCATCACCCCCGACCAGATTGCCCAGAACGCTATTGACGCAGCCAACGCCGGCGCGGCAGTGGTTCACATTCATGCCCGGGATCCCCTGAACGGCATGCCTACGGCGGACCTGAACATCTTCGATCAGATCTTCGAGAAGATCCGGGCCAAGAACAAGGACGTGATCATCTGCATCACCACGGGCGGCGGCGCCGGTATGACAGTGGAGCAGCGGGCCTCCGTTATTCCCCGTTACAAGCCCGAGCTGGCCTCTTGCAACCTCGGGTCCATGAACTGGGGCGTCTTTGCCATCGCCGAAAAATATAAGGAATTCAAGTACCCCTGGGAAGGGGCGATGATGGAGATGGCCAAGGGCTTCGTCTTCCAGAACACCTTTGCCGACCTCTTCAAGATGACCTCGATCATGGCGGAGAATGGCACAAAGCCGGAGCTGGAGGTTTACGACGTCGGCCATCTTTACAACTGCGGCTATCTCGTCCAGGCCGGTTATGTGAAACTACCTGTTTACCTTCAGTTCGTCACGGGAATTCTCGGCGGTATCCAGTCCAGCCCCTACGATCTCGTCAACCTGAGCTCGACGGCGGAACGCATCTTTGGAAAGGGAAACTACGAGTGGTCCGTTATCGGCGCCGGCCGGGGCGAGTTCCCCGTCTGCACCCAGGGCCTTTTCCTGGGGAGCCACGTCCGCGTCGGCATGGAAGACAACCTCTATGTGAAGCGGGGAGTCCTGGCCAAGAGCAACGGCGACCTCGTGGAAAAGATGGTGCGGATCATGGGCGAATTCGACTTCGAACCGGCCACGCCCGACGAGGCCCGGGAAATCCTGGGGCTGAAAAAGTGATCCCTCGCAGCAGCTTCCCTGTCTTCTACCCCCTTGAGACGGAAGCTGCTGTTTAACGAAAAGGCAGAGCCGCTGCGGGCTCTGCCTTTATTATTTTAGGTTCATTCGATTATTGCATACTTCTTCCCGTAATGTTGATTTTGAAAAATTTGAATTAAATAACAGATTTCAACCCGAAATGTTCAGGCATGATGAGGGAAAATGGAAAGGGGGCAGGTTACCCTGTGCATCTACAAGATGAGAGATTGGGTGGTCGGTCTGGATCAATGATAACGGGTAAAAACATGCAGATTTTTGAACGTGACTTTTTGAACGAGAACAGGTATTTTTACATTTTGAACAATGAACTTCAAACACACTTGGTAAAACACATCGTGGCAATACGTCCGTCCAAGCCACTGCTGAACGGTCCCAAACGGCAACACTTCCTTCCGAAGTTCTATATCGAAGGATTTACTAGGGATGGGATGGTCGCAGTGTTCGACCGGGAATTGAACCAGATACGGGTCCAGCATCCGGTAAACACCTGTGTCATCGGGCACTTTTACACGATGGAGGACGCAGCGGGGCGCAGGCGCTTTGAGCTGGAGCAACTGCTTTCCGAGTACGAGACCAAGGCAAGCGGTGCCATCAAGAAGCTCGTTGCAATGGGGGAAATCAATGCGGATGAACGTTCGGACCTTGCTATATTTGTAGCCTTTGCTGCGTTACGTACTCCGGACATAATCGATTCTCTCAAGGCTTTCAACTCCGGCACAATTAGAGACATCTGCATGCAAACCTTCTCAGACGTTGAGGAAGTCAAGATGCGAATGCGTGGCGAGCCCGATGCGCCATCATCGGAAGAGGATTTGGAAATTGAGGCACGCGAGCTTGTCGAGTATGCGCAGAGCGGTCAGTACGAGGTGACGACAAGCCACCTTTGGGCTGTAAGCATGGCTTTTAAGATGGCTTTTATCATTGCTCCAATCTTTGCAGGGCGTGATTGGGCTATCCTTCATCGGAACAACGACAAGAAATCATTCGTGACCACAGATGCACCTGTCATGCTTACCACTGTAGCTCCACGCCAGAATAGCTTCTGGGGAATTGGGTTCGGCAACGCGGACGCTTTGGTGCTATTTCCGTTGACCGAGTCATGCATCTTGACAATGTGTGGCAGCGAGGGGGAGCTGAGGCACTGTACGGCAGGCTCCGAACAGATGCGGCACATAAACATAGCCCTCGCCGACGGCTGCCAGCGTTTTGTTGTCGGACGCGATGAAGCGCTGGTTCGGTCACTTGCAGATCATTTATGCCTTGCAAAAAAGAAGTGGCAGCCCAAAATGCAACGCAAATAGGTCTACTTGGAATTACTTTGTCTAACGAGGGCATCCACGGGTCACCAAACAACGCTGGGCACACTCGGTGGCATTCTCCTGAAGCTCATCGGCGTGGTTGGGTGACATGCCGCTATCTGATCTCCAGGAGTTTGGCTTGAGCAACTCTTGCCTGACTCGAACCCGGATAGTTCTTGATAGTAATCTGCATGATCAGTTTGGCGCTGGCTTTATCTCCCAGTTGCAGGAAGGAAAGACCCTGCTTCAGGAGGGCCTGGGGAACTTTGTTCCCTTCCGGATTGCTCTTGATTACCTTTTCATACTCCAGGATGGCCTTCTCATAGCGTTTCTCGTAATAGTAGCACTCTCCAATCCAGAATTGAGCGTTCTCGGAGTATTCAGTCTTGGGATAGGCCTTGATAAAGTTTTGAAATTCCGTCCTGGCCCTTTCGTACTTTCCTTCCTTGTAGAGTTCGTAGGCGGAGGCATAGGCGGATTCTTTTTCCGACTTTCCTGCCGACAGACGATTTCCCGCAGCAAGAGTAGATCTCTTCTTAACCGCTTTTCTCTCTTCTTCCGCCAGACGTTCCGCCTCTTTTTCCGCCGCCAAGCGATCCCGATCCCCTTCTATTTGCCGCCGTTTCTCTTCAAGCTCCTTCTTCTTCGCAAACGATGCCCGCTCTTCCTCCAAACGGCGCTGCTCCGCCTCCAACTTACGGTTCTCATCATCGAGATCATTCGCGGCTGCCGCCGCCGATACGGATGGTTCGTCCTTTTCCATACTCCCTTTCCCGGAGGAAACCGTTGCGCCTGACTTCCCGGCCGACCCGGGAACAAAATAAAATTCTCCCTGCAAAGATGAAAGCTCCCAGGGGATCTGCTTACCCCCCGTTTCTTTGCCAAGTTTTGCCCGAGCACCCTTGAATACCTGTTCAATGGTCAGCCCCGGTTCCTTCATGTACCGCAGCAGGGCCTCCGTACAGGGGCTGTTGCGACCGTCGCCATCTCGGGCGACGTTTCCAGGAC
>JANXZC010000126.1 GCA_025355725.1 Syntrophus sp. (in: bacteria) | reverse complement strand
TCCAAATGCAGGGCATATGCTAATCCTCCGTAATATCAAGTATTTACGGAAAACCGCGGCCCTAACTGCCCGAATTGTCAAGTGTTTTTATTGAAATTTACGAAATATATTTTGCCCCTTGTGATGTCGATATAATTGATTATTCACAGTTTTACATGCAAGTCCCTATCCGGACATTGCTGATTTTTGCTTCTACTTAATACAACAAATAGATAGTTTTTACAACCGACAAACCCGTTTATATCGCCGTCTTTTCAAGCATCGGGAAAATTATGTGTGGTCATTATTTGTTGTACGATCCACGCAATAGACACTCCGCTGGGCCGTCGGTGTAAGCAGGATATTCTGGATGTTGACGTGGGCCGGGGCATTGATGATGAAGAAGATGGCCTCCGCCACATCCACGGCGCTCAGGGGTGTAAAGCCCTCATAAACCTTGTCGGCGGCTTCACGATCGCCGTGGAAGCGGACCTCCGAGAATTCCGTATTTGCCGCTCCGGGGCAGACCATGGATACACGGATTGCCGTTCCAGTCAGGTCGATGTTCATTCCTTCGGAAAGGGCCCGGACGGCGAATTTCGTGGCGTTGTATACGTTACCTTTCGGATAGACCTGATAGCCGGCGAGGCTCCCCACATTGACGATGTGTCCCCGACCGGCCTCAACCATCATGGGAATAATGAAGCGGGAAACATTGAGGAGGCCCTTGATATTGGTGTCAACCATCCGGTCCCAGTCTTCGAAATTTCCGGATTGAAGGTAGTCAAGACCGGAGGCGAGGCCGGCATTGTTGATCAGAATATCCGGAATCAGTTCCTGATCTTTCAACTCCCGGGAAAAGTTCTCAACCGCTTGTCTATCCCGAACATCAAGAGTAAACACCTCGATTGCGACGCCGTATCTTTCTGATAGTTCCTGACGGATCTTATGAAGCCTGTCGAGGCGTCGGGCCGCCAGAATCAGGCCGGCGCCAGACGCTGCCAACTTCTCAGCGCAGGCTTCACCGATACCGGCGCTTGCCCCGGTGATCAGGATCAGTTTTCCTTGAATGCGGTTTTCCATGGTCAACCTCCTTTAATCTGCATGATATGAGAAATTGCAGTCCGCCTCACGAAGGCGGGGGAGGGCGGCGTCTTTCGGAGAGAGCAGGGGTAATTTCACTTGCCAGGGGATGTCGATTTCCGGATCATTCCAGATGATGCCCCGGTCCATCGCCGCCGCGTATTCTTTTGTGACCTTATACGAGACGACCGCTTCTTCACTCAATACGGAGAATCCGTGGGCAAAACCAGGGGGAATATATAGCATCATCCCGTTTGCGGTCGTCAGTTTGTGTCCTACCCAGCGGCCGAAGGTTGGAGACCCCTGACGGATATCGACGGCGACATCGAATATTTCTCCATAACATACCATTACGAGTTTGCCTTGAGCCATCGGTTCCTTTTGATAATGGAGCCCGCGGATGGCCCCCCGTTTTGAAAAGGAGAAGTTGTCCTGAACAAAAAGTTCAGGAATGCCGGCGGCGGCGAATTCGCTAAGCTTATAGGTTTCTGCGAAGAAGCCCCGCTCATCGGGAAAGCTTCGTGCTTCAATCAGAATGATCTCAGGTATATCCAGTCGTGAGAATTTAAAGGGCATGTGGTATTTTACCTCAATACTTCAGGGTTGATCAGATTGGGAGGCACCTCACCCCGCAAACCGGCGAGCAGATTATCGGCCGCCATCGCGGCCATTTTAGTACGGGTCTCCAGGGTAGCGCTGCCCACATGGGGCAAGAGGAGAACCTGATCCAGTTTTTCGAGACCAGGTGTTATGGCCGGTTCATTTTCATAAACATCTATTCCTGCCCCGGCAATAACGTCGTTTTGCAAGGCGACGAGGAGCGCCTTTTCATCGACAACGGGACCTCGGGAGGTATTAATGAGGAAAGCAGTCAATTTCATCCGGGCAAACTCCTTTTCACTGATGAAATGCCTTGTATTCGTAGAAAGAGGTATATGGAGGGATACAAAGTCCGATTCTCCCAGCAAGGTGTTCAAGGGTACGTAACGGGCATTAAGCTCCTCTTCCTCGGTCTTCTCCAGGGGATTTCTGCTAAAATAAAGGACGGGCATCTGAAAACCCCTGGCCCGCCGGGCGACGGCCTTGCCAATCCTTCCCATACCGACGATTCCGAGGGTCTTTCCGGATACCTCCCGGCCTAAGAAGTGAAAAGGAGCCCAGAAACGGAATTGCCCTTCCCGGACCATCCGGTCTCCCTCGGTAATACGTCTTGCCGTGCCAAGGATCAGGGAGAAAGCCAGGTCCGCCGTAGCCTCGGTCAGGACTCCGGGGGTATTGGATACGAGAATGCCGCGTCTTGTTGCTGCTTCGAGATCGATATTGTTATAGCCTACGGCCATGTTGGCAATCATGATCAGCTTGGGGGCATGATCGAGAAACTCACCATTTATGTCATCGGTGATCATGGACAACAATCCAACCTTGTCATGGATGGAATGAAGGAGTTTTGAACGGGACATGGGACGATCTTCTGCGTGGCATTCCACCTGGAATTCCCTTTTTAGGGTATCCAGAACGGAAGCGGGGAGATTACCCGTGACCAGGATCGGAGCAAGTGTTTTCATGTCAGAAGGACATTTTATCCGGGGGGCGGCGCTCAGGAACATAGACATGTTCAATGAGATCATCATTCCACTCCCTAGAGACATAAAGGTTGCAGTAGCAACTGCCAAATGCTGCCACATCGGCAGCCCGGTAGGCGCAGGGGCAAATGATGTCTTTGTCCTTTTCGCGATCTCCCGCCGACAGACGACAGGGGCAGGACATATAACCGTAGCGTTCCCTGTTAACCATGAGATCGCCCAGGATTTCGAGTACCCAGGGTTTGTTTACGTTAAAGAAATAACCCTTTGGCTCCTGAACCTTTTTCATCGCGTCATAAAGTTGCTCGGCGTTCATTTTATTCCCAGCGCCTCCCGAAGGGCCTTTTCATTGAAACCGATAATGACCTTGTCGCCGATGACAATTGTCGGGAACGAACGATTGGGATTATATTTGACAACCTCATTGATTACGAGTTGCTTTTCGTCGCCTTCGAGAAGATCCACATCGGTGGCGTCGAAGGCGACGTTGCAGTCGGAAAGGAATTTTTTCGTGGTTTTACAATGACTGCATGTGCTCAGGGTATACATTTTAACGGTTGCTGCCATAGTTTAAGTCTCCTTTTGAAAAATGTTTAAGGCCATTCGAAGTCCACGACGAGAATAGTCTCGCAGAGGCCCCTGACCTTTTGTATTACGGGAATATGGTCGGGGTGGCTTTGGTATCTCTTCAGAGAATCGAGGCCCGTAAAACTCGCTGCCAGTGCGAAATCATAAGACCGTTCTGACTTGAGAATATCCGGTCCGAATTCAAACTCCTTGATCTCATCAATTTTCCCGGGGAGCGCTCCGAGATTCTTTTTCAGCTCTTCAATCTGCAACGCATCAACGCCCGTTTTGAATTTCATGAAGACAATGTGTTTCAGCATGGGACCTCCTTGTCATTTTATTGCCCATAAATCATGGCTATGTTCATATGCTAATTTCTGATAGAATTCAATCGAAATTACTGTCAGATCGGTTTCCATTGGGGACAGATCTCCGAGGATGAGGGCACAAAATTCCTGCAGACAGCG
>JANXZC010000104.1 GCA_025355725.1 Syntrophus sp. (in: bacteria) | reverse complement strand
ATAGGTATCCCCGTCTCTTAAGGCAGAGGTCTTTATGGCGGCCAGGTCGGAGCCGACATCCGGCTCCGTCATGGCAATCGCGGTGATGATGTCCCCGGAGACACACCCCGGGAGCCACCGCATTTTCTGTTCTTCGCTGCCAAAGCTGTTTATGTAATGCACAATGATATCATTATGGAGGGGAAGCATCAGACCTAGAACTCCCCGGTAGGAAAGCTCTTCCATGATAATAACCGAGTATTCGTAACCGGCCCCGGAGCCACCGTACTTCTCGGGGAGCCAGGGACAGAGATAGCCGTCGGCTCCCATCTTTTTCCACATGATGCGGGGGACGATCCCCTCCTCTTCCCATTTTTCATAATGCGGAACGACCTCCCGATCGAGATACCGTCCAAAGGCATCCCTGAAGATCGTGTGTTCTTCCGTAAAGAGGTTTCCTTCCATTGCCCGATTCTCCATAATTTACTTCGCCGCCATGCGTATAGCCCCGTCAAGCCTGATCACCTCGCCGTTCAACATCCGGTTCTCAATGATATGCTGGACCAGGTGGGCATATTCCTCCGGGTAACCAAGACGCTGGGGAAAGGGAACCATCTTGCCCAGGGATTCACGAGCCGCCTCCGGCAGGCTGTGGAGTAAGGGTGTATTGAACAAGCCGGGGGCAATGGTCATGACCCGGATCCCATACTCGGCACATTCTCTGGCAATCGGCAGGGTCATCCCCACGATGCCTCCTTTGGATGCACTGTAATCCGCCTGGCCTATCTGGCCGTCGAAAGCGGCAACAGAGGCCGTATTAATGATAACGCCTTTTTCACCGTCGGTCTGGGGCTCGTTTTTTACCATCTGCTCGATGGCCAGCCTGATCACATTGAAGGTGCCAATGAGGTTTATCTGAATGGTACGGCTGAAATCAACCAGCGGCATGGGACCTCTCTTTGAGAGGACTTTCTTGGGAACACCGCCGCCGGCACAGTTAACGGCTATATGTATGGCGCCGAAGGCATCGATAGTCTTTTTTACGGCGGCCTGTACCCCTGCCTCGTCGGAAACGTCGGTATGGGCAAAAATGACATCTTTTCCCAACTCGGCGGCGATTTTCCCCCCTCGCTCCGCGGCAAAATCAAAAATCGCCACCTTTGCTCCCATGCTGTTTAAATGCCGGACACAGGCTTCTCCCAGGCCTGACGCGCCACCGGTGACAACGGCCACACTGTTTTTTACGATCATCTTTTTCTCCTTTCTTGTGTTTAGCCATCACCCCTTTGCGGGGAATGTATGTGTGGGCGGAGATGAAGCGAATGGGTTCATACTCATTCCACGTTCAGGTCTTTGTAAGAAGCAGAGGGTAATCTCAGCGCTTGCGGATGCCCCGGAGAATAATCTCTACGGCGCCGTCAATGGTAGTTCTGCGGTAATCGGTTTTTCCCTCTTCAAGCCTGTTTTCCTGGAACTGGATGATACCCATAAAAGTGTTCCAAATGATTATCGACGTCATCCTGGGATCAAGTTTACGAAACCTGCCCTGGATGACACCGTCGGAAATCACTATTTCCAACTGATTGAGATTGGAGCGCATCAGGTCTTTAAGATGATCGAGTTTGTCCCTGGAAAGAAGATTGGAAAATATGGAGGCCTCGTAGCGTGATACGAGATGGTATGCATCGGGGTCTTTATCGTAAAATTCGTAGGTCGCGTCGACGACATTTTTTATTCTGACCTCAGGGTCAATTTCTTTCATTCCCGCTATTTTGATCAGTTTTTTTGAGAGCTTGTCTAATGATGGTTCAACAAGGCTGTAATAAAGATCGTCTTTGCTTTTGAAATAGAGATAGATTGTTCCCTTGGATATCTCCGCCGCTGCGGCAATATCTTCAATGGTCGTAGCGACATACCCCTTCTTGTAAAAAAGAGCGGCTCCACTGTCTCTGATCTGCTTGATGCGGGATTCTTTTTCTCTAAGCTTTCTTTCGCTGATACCCATGATTCCGTGCACATCCTCTGTAGAAATTCAGGGAAGGAAGATTGCTGACCACGATCATTAACTGAACGCGTTCAGTGATAAATCAAATTACGAGGATTGTCAAATTAAAAAATGCGGGGTGTGGCGTCGCTGACAGGATGTCCGTCAATTTGAGCAACAGATTGAGGGCATTGTTTCATAAATTCCGTTACGCATCGTCATTTCGAACGAAGGGAGAAATCTTAATGGACCTGAGACAGTGAAAGATATCTCCCGACCGTCGTTATGACAAAGTATTTATGAAATTATGCACTTAGCTTTGGTATCATCATTTGTTCGCAACGACGCTCTTTAACGGCTTGACCATCTCTTTTTCGATCATTTTCAGGAACTTTTTCTTGAAGGCCGGTATCTTTGTCATGAGCATCATGAAGAAATTCATCCGCCTGGTCTTGAAATCCTTCTGGGGAAAATCGTAGCAGCCGTGTTGCATGTAATAGCGGTGATCGGACTGGAAGACAACACGCAACTTTCCCCAGACCTCGTCCCGGAAGATTTTCATTCCCCCGACGCCAAGAAAATCATTCGGTTGCACATATCCCTGGCTGGCCAGATCGATGATGCGCCCGGCCAGATCGCCCAGGAGTTCATCCAGGCGGAACGAATCTTCGCCTTCATCAGTCACGATGCCGGCAAGATTGGCAAGCTGGAACTGGGCATAGGCGGAAAGGATCTCCTGAAGATTGGGGAGCTGGGCAAGGGGTCCGGAAATGAGAAAGGCGAGCTGCTTATCCTTCAGGGTCGGGGTATGGGTATTGAAAAATGACCGGTCAAAATACTGTTTCCACCGGGAAGACAGATAACGGTCCCGGATCTCGCCGGCAAAGACGATGATATCCGCCGTCTTGACCTTCTCATTGTAGAAATCGATATAGCCGTCCTTGCCCTGATATTGGCAGACGTTATCGAGACCGCACTGGCAGCAGCCCAGACAGCCCCCTTTAATATCGATACTGGCAAGGCTGATCACTTCAATGCCATGAATAAAATTATCCCAGAAGGCCTTGATCATCTTCCCAAGATTGCCGTTTTCCTTTTCCTCGTCAACGAGAACCAGTACCTTTTTGTCTCCTGCCGTTATTGTCTGCAGGATCGGTCCGGGTTCATAGACAAATTCGCTGCTCACGACGGGCGGAAATTGCCGTGCCGACGGAACCTGCTTTTTCACGGACTTGAGGAAATTACCGGCAAACTGGACAAAGCGGGCTCTTTCCCTGCTCCGTACCAGATCGTACATCTCGGCGGAGTAACCGCCCAGATATCTCATCTCCAGATCGTCGCAGATCCCGTGGATATAATTGTGGGCCGTGTGATCGAAGAAGTGGACCGAAGTCGAGAGGGAAACGGCGTACTTGTTTCGGAAGGCCTCCCCTTTTTGCCTTTTAAAAATAAGCTCGATGAAACGCTTATACTGGGAGCAGACCAGGCAATAATACAGGGGGAAGCACCAGATAACCGCATCCGACAAGGCGATCTTGTCCATGATGTCATGAAGGCCCTTGTCGTCCCGTTCCAGTTTCCTGATCTGACGGGCCACATGAAAGATATTGTAATCGTGATCGGGAAATGTCTTCTCCATGTACCGGACGTACTGCAGGGTAACGCTGTCATCGCCTTTGGGGCTCCCGCTTAAAACTGTTATTTGCACGATCTCTTCTCCTTCAAACCATCAAACATGATGGGACAATAAAGTCCGTCATCGCCTGTAGGACTAATTCCCGGGCCTGGAAATGGGGGATGTGCCCGCAATCGGGAATAATCAACCCCGATGATGGACCCGACACCTGCCGGACAATGGCATCTACCTGGACCGGTGTGCCGTAGGGATCATCCTTTCCCTGAATGGCCAGGACCGGGCAATTGACCTTGGGGAGATAATTCTCAATATTCCATTCTCTGAAGGAAGGGGCAAGCCAGGTCTCAGACCATCTTTTGAAGACAAGATCTGTTTTGTCACCGTGGTATTTCGCCAAACGCTCTCTCAGGCCGGCATTTTCATAAACCTGGACGGCCTCGCGAATCCCCTCCAGGGTGACATCTTCCACAAAGACATGGGCGGCTTCAGTCACCAGGCAACATACCTTTTCCGGGTGCGCGGCGGCAAACATCAAGGCGATGGAACCACCGTCGCTGTGACCTACGAGGATGCTCCTTTCGATTCTGAAATGCGCCAGGACCTGGGGAAGAGAATTCAGGGCTTCTTCATGTAAATACCCGACATCGCCGATCTTATCGCATGGTTCCGACTTGCCGTAACCCCAGCGGTCGAATACCAGGGCGGGCAGCCTGGTTCTTTTGCAGAGGGACAGGGGAAAATCCCTCCACTGCCCAACGCTTCCCAGTCCCTCATGGAGAAAAACAAGATGAGGAGATCCCTCCCTGCTGCATTCTCCGGGATGAATCATCTCACCGGCAAGGCGGCGTCCCGCCGCAGTGAAGGAAACGGGGTAACGGGTAAAGTCTTCCTGTTGTCTCATAAACATCCCCCTGGGGGACACGATGTCTTTTTCAGGTGATAAACCGCTCCGGCTACAGAAGAGTGACCTTGAGCATGGAAAAATCATCTTCCAGAATGGGCTTGCCGCACATCTCCTGAAGAAACGCGTACAGGGATTCTATCTCCTGTCCCCCCGCCCCGGGCGTTTTGGCAAGATATGCTTCTAATTCCTTTAAAGTCCACATGGCCCCGTCCAGGCGATCCACTTCGTAGGCCCCGTCGGAAAAGATGTAGAGGCGAGCAGGTGCGGACACATCGTCAATAACCGCCTCCTCATAAGCTACGCCTGGGAATCCGCCGACAAAGACATTCTGCGTCATCAGGGACACCGGTTCCTTGTTGTCGGCAAAAAGGAGGGCCGGCGGATGACCGCCGCTGGCATAGCGGAGCCGGCGGGTACGGCAGTTATAAACGCCGTACCAGATCGTAAAGTAGAGATTGTTCTGTTTCTCCATGGGAAAGGCGTCGTTGAGGGCGGTCAGGACCTGCCGGGGGGACAGGAAATCCGTACCGGGCAGGGTCTGGGAGCGCAGGGCGTTGAAGGCCGAGACCGACAGCAGGGCCGTCCCCACCCCATGGCCGCAGACATCAAGAAGATACATGGCAAAGTGGTCCGCATCGATCCAGTGATAGCCGAGGCAGTCACCGCCAAGCTCGGCGCTGGGGAAAAACCTCCATTCGGCGCTTACCGGTCCCAAGTTGATGGGCTCCGGCAATAGGGAGACGACATATTCCGCCGCCGAGGCCAGCTCCGCCGCCAGTGCCTGCTGGCTGGCAAGCAAGGCCGCATGCGCCTCGTTTCTCTGGAGGAGGTTTATGTAGCCCGTTGAGTGGTAGCGAATCCGAGCCACCAGCTCAATCCGGTCCGGGAGTTTGACGAGGTAGTCATTCGCCCCCAGGGCAAAGGATTCGGCCTTGGTTGTCGCCTCTTCCTTACTGGAAAGGACGATGAGGGGCACATCCTTTAGCTGGGGATGAACCCGGAAAAACTTGACCAGGGTCAGTCCGTCGATATCCGGCATGATCAGATCCTGGAGGATGACCGTGGGTTCAAATTCAATGGCCGTCTGGAGGGCCTTCGTTGGGTCTTGGCAGTACTTAAAGAGGATATCCTGTTCCGGTGCGAGCATCCGCTCCACGGCGGCCGCAACAATCGCCTGATCGTCAACCAACAGCACCTTGATCTGATGTTCCTTCAGTGAAACCGACATATTATTTCCTTCCCATATGTTTCATGATCGCCGGGGCGATTCTGTCCAGGGGCAGGATATCCATCGCCCCACCCATTTCGACGGCGGCGGCCGGCATTCCATAGACCACGGAGGTCTTTTCATCCTGGGCAATCGTATGCCATCCGGCCTTCCGCAAGGCCGTAAGGCCGGATGCGCCGTCTCGCCCCATTCCGGTCAGGAGCACGGCCATGTCCCGCCGCGGCCAGTGCCTCGCCAGGCTTTCAAAAAATACATCCACGGAAGGACGATAAGGATAATCCCGGGGCTCCTTGGTATAACGGAGGGTAAGATCCGCATCAAGAATCAGATGATCGTTTGTGGAAGCGACAAGCACCGTATCAATCTTGGGACGCTCTCCCTCACCGGCCAGGACCACTTTCAACCCGCTCTGGTTGTTCAGCCATTCGGCAAGACTGCGGGAAAACTGCTCATCCACATGCTGAATGATGATGACTGCCGCCCCCAGGACCTTGGGCAGAGCCGCCAGGATTATGCTCAACGCTTTGGGTCCCCCGGTGGATGCCCCGATTGCCACCAGCGGCGGGGGTAGCTCCGGATTTGTTATTTTCCCCTTGAAGGGGGCTTTCACCTGGATTTCCACCTTGCCGATGAGCTTGCCGATGGTCGCCAGCTTTTTTATGATGTCTGCCTCCCCATTCAGCTTCCCTGTCGACTTCTCCAGGAATACGCGTACAGCATCCAAGGCCCCCTGCCCCATGGCCTCGAACACCTTGGCGGCGTTGGCCTCCACCGAATCGGTCAAAAGCAGGATGGCGCATGGGCATGACTTCATGATGCCGTTTGTCGTCCGGCTGCCATCGAGGATGGGTAATGCCAGGTCAAGAAGGAGGAGTTCGGGTTTTTCTTTTTGACATTTCCGCACCGCCTCGGCGCCATCCGCGGCAATCCAGCTAATATCGTAACCCGCAATGGCGGCTACGATTAGTTTGAGGGCATCCAGGGTACGGGCATCATGATGGGCAATGGCAAGGCGCATGATCAGGGGTTTCCTATCAGGTCTTTTACAGCGACAAGGAGAGTTTCATCATGGAAACTGCCTTTCGTCAAATAATAATTGGCCCCCGCGTCAAGGCCCCGCAAGCGGTCTTCTTCACTATCCTTGTAAGACACAATCATCACGGGCAGGGAACGGAGACGGTTATGATCCTTCACCTTCCTGACCAGTTCGATACCGTTCATTCTCGGCATGTCCACATCTGAAATCAGCAGGTCAAAGCTCGCCGTTTGCAGGGCGTTCCAGCCGTCCATACCATCGACGGCGACGGTAACGTGGTAACCTTCCTTTTCCAGAAGCTTACGTTCGACCTCCCGGACAGTCAGGGAATCATCCACCACGAGGATGCGTTTTTTCTCAGTAACTGCATATTTTTCCCTCACACCGATCTTTCCCGGCTTTCCCTGACTGAGGAGCTGGTGGATAGAGCGGACCAGATCATCGACGTCCAGGATCAGCGCCGGGGACCCATCCTGTAAAACGGCCGCCGCATGGATGTTGGGCGTCTTTCCCAGCCGGGAATCGAGGGGGCGGACAACGACAGTCTCCTCGCCGCGAAAACGGTCCACAACGAGGCCATAACGGTTCAGGCGGTCACTGAGGACCACGATGTGAATCACCCTTCCCGGTTCTTCTTCGGGGGGAAGCTGAAAAAGCTGCCGACAGGTTACAATCCCCACGTGCTCACCGTCGGAGGCGCAAAACTGACGATCTTCCAGGACCTGTAAATCGTCCCGGGATACCCGCAGTAACCGGTCGATCCGTGACAGCGGCAGTGCATAGGGCTCTCCTTCGACCTCGACAATCAGGGTGCGCAATACGGAAAGGGTCAGGGGAAGTTGCATGATAAAGGCAGTTCGTCTGCCCTTTTCCGAATCGACGCGAACCAGTCCCCCCACCTCGTGGGCCATGGAAAAAACGACATCAAGACCGACGCCCCGTCCTGAAATCTCCGTAACCTGATTGGACGTGGTAAAACCGGGGAGAAAAAGAAACTCGTGAAGCTCCGTTCTGGTCAGGCCTGCGGCCATTTCTTCCGTAACCAGACCTTTCTCAACTATCTTTCTTCTGATGTTTTCCGGATCCATACCCCGGCCGTCGTCACTGACCAAGACATTCAGCATCCCGGCGACATGGCGCGCTTCGAGGGTGACAAGACCTTCTTCCGCCTTGCCGGCAGCCTTTCGCTCTTCCGGGGTTTCCAGGCCGTGATCGACGGCATTCCGTAAGAGATGGGAAAGGGGGGCTTCTATTTTTTCCAGGATGTCGCGATCAACCGGGGTCGTCTCCCCC
The DNA here is from genome assembly GCA_025355725.1 of Syntrophus sp. (in: bacteria). Taxonomy (GTDB): domain Bacteria; phylum Desulfobacterota; class Syntrophia; order Syntrophales; family UBA8958; genus UBA8958. Next base: position 7,721 of record JANXZC010000104.1, on the reverse strand, counting down.
AGGATCTGGAAGCGGACCTTCTTGCCAAGCTCCTGGGCAAGGTCCCGCACCATGCGGGAGAAACCGTGCAAGCCTTCTGAAAATGGTACCATCCGGCTGCCGACAGTCTCGCCGTAGAGGCGATGGGCAAGTTGTTCGAGACGACGGGAATACCGCTCATAGTTGACCATCTGCTCGGCGATGGCGTCCTGCATCTGGTCGATCAGGGTGCCGAAGGCCTGGGCGGCAGCCTCGTCTTCCTCCCTGTCGACAGCGGCAGGGGAAAGGGGGACAGATCGCAAATATGTCCCCCCCATTCTGTCCCATTCATCACGGATTTCCCGGGTGCCGTTTTTCATTTTCAGCAGGGATTTGTTAAAGGAACCGGCATACTGGGTCTGGACGAGCAATTCCCCCGCCAGACCCATCAGCCTGTCCATATTTTCAGACATGACCCGAACCAGCACTGCTTCCGTTTTCCGTTGGTCCGTGGCCCTTTTTTGCCGGATTACCGTCCCCGTCGTCTCCACCCCAAGACAGGCAGGCTCCGGCGCTTCATTTTCCGGCGCTCGAATCACCGCTACGGTTTCCGGCGCCGCGTCAGTCACCGGAGGGGGACCTTTTTCACTCGTGTCCTGAGAAGGGAAACCGGCGGTAAGGCTGTCTCCGAGGGTCTGGGCAAGGTCTTCAATTGTCTGGCGGCGATCATTTAATTCCTGGGGGATGGAGGCGGTCTCGACCTGAGCCAGAGCCTGGAATATATCGTTTCCTTTGAGGAGGAGGTCAATATGGCCGGATGCGAGGCGTATCTTGTCATGCTGGGCTGCGGAAAGAATATCCTCCATGGCATGGGCCAGGGTCACCGCCGCCGGAAGTCCGACGATCCGGGCTGCCCCCTTGATGGAATGAGCCGCCCGCATGAGGGGCTCTATCTTTTCCGGAGCGGGATCAGACTCCGCGCCCACCAGGCCCGCCTCCAGAACCCGGGAGTTGTTTTCCAGTTCAATCCGGAAGAGATCAAGCATCATCGGGTCGATATTTTCCATTCCCAGATCCCCTTTATGGTACGAGACTACGCGAGAGGGACGAAAACAGATCATCCTCGCTCAGAAGCCCCACATGGACGCCGTCAAGATAAAACAGGCCTTTTGTCAGGCGCCTCGGCCCCTTGGCCACGGTCACGGGCAGGTCCTGCAATTCCTCCCGGGCAATACGGGCAACACCCCTGATCTCATCAACAGGAAAGACAAATCGAGCCCCCTCTTTTTTTATGATCATCAGGCGCGGAAAAACCTTCCGGTCCGCCTCTCCCCTTTCTTCCACGGTCAAATCCAGCAAACCCGACAGGGAGACGCATAGATGGAGTTCGCCGTGAATATGGACAATCCCCCGGAAGATGCGATTACTCCTGAGGGGAAGGCGGCGCATGACTACCATCTCGGCAACTTGCTGAAAGTATTGTGTCTCCAGGGCCAGAAGTTCACTCTCCACCCGGAAGACCATGACCGAAAGCGGGTGGGAACATTCCACTTCTTTTTCCCGGGCCATGACGGCGGCACGCTCATCAAGCAACCCCTCGGGAATAGGCCGGTCCAGGAGATCACGACCTGCGGCGGCATATACCGGACAGCGCCGGCAATGGCCAAACACGACCAGCTCCGGGCACTCAGCGGTCCCAAAGACTCCGATTTCGCTCCAGCATCTGCTGTGGGAAGATTCAGTTTCCATTGTCATGCCGCTGCCGCTCAATGCGTGTTAACCTGTTTTTTAACAGGGCCGCCTTTTCATGTTCATGATGACGTTCATACATCAGTCCGGCGTGAATGAGCGTCTCAAGGTGATCGGGATCAAGATAGAGGGACTTGTGGTAACATTCCTCCGCTTCTGTGTCGCGATCGCATGATTCGTGAATCAAACCCATGAGATAGTACACCTCCGCGCAGGGACGGTCCTTTTCGAGGTAACTGCGGCAAAGGGACATGGCCTCTTCCATCTCCCCCCTGTCCGCCAGGGAACGGGCCCGGGTCAGAGTTTCTGCCAGGGAAACATCGAGAGCTTTGAAAAATTCTCTTTCAGGCTCCCTATCGTCATTCCGGCGCAAGCCGGGTGAATCCAGCATTTTCAAACCATTACTTGATTCCCCCGGCTTGCGACTTGCCGGGGCAGGCTTGTCAAGCCCGGTATGACATAAAAGGGCTTCTTTCAAAGGTCTCGCATTGTCATGGTTTTTAAAATCCTCGGAAGGAGCAATCAAGGCCCGCGATTTCCCCATCGTCGCCAAAGATCTTCCCCGTTGAGCCTCCCGCTGCGGATGCATTTCCCCCTTCCCAGGGGCCGAGAGGGGAGAGGGGATACAGCTTTTTTCCTCTTTCCCCAGGGGTTTTCTCAAGGCAAAAGACCGGGGATGATCTATCAGGAGGTATCCCCGTTGCCGCCAGAAAAGCACCTCTGCGTGCCCGGCAATCAGTACCCCTCCCGGACGCAACAATCGGTCGATATGGGAAAAGGCCGTCTCCTTCGCTTTTGTGTTCAGATAAATCAGCAGGTTCCGGCAAAAGATCACATGGTAGGCATGCATCTGCGCCATTGATGCCGGACGGAGGAGATTGTCACGATAGAAACGAACCCCCGAGACGACCTGCTCCGAGATCCTCAGGTTCCTCTCTTTATCTTCCTGATAAAAGTAACGTCTCCGCATCTCCTCGGTCATGCCCCGGAAAGATCCTTTTCCGTACCTGCCCTCCCTGGCGATCGTCAAGGCATTTTCACTGAGATCGACAGCGTCTACTGCGAATTCCTTCTGCGACATACCTGCTTCCAGAAGGGTCATGACAATGGAATAAGGTTCTTCCCCCGTTGAACAGGGCACGGATAGAATCCTTGTTTTCTCTTTTCCGGTCTTTTGCTTCCCCTGATCCATAAGATAGAGCTTCAAATAATCGAAGGGGCCGTGATCACGAAAAAACCACGTTTCTGGGACAACCACCGCTTCGATGATCTTTTCTTGCTCCTCCGGCGACGATTTGAGGAGCCCCACATAATCCTCAAGAGATGAGCAACCTGATTTTTTTAGCAGTCCTTCCCGGGTCCTTTCCAGGAAACCTTTTCCCATTGACGCCAGTTCAAGGCCCATGGTGTCCGTCAGTATCTTTTCGATGTAAAGGGATGGGTTCATGATGATTCTTCGAGATCGGTGAAAAGAGCGATCTGCAGATCTTCGGGCAGGATTTTATGCAAATCGATCAGTTGGAGAGATTTTTTTTCATCCACCCAGATCTTACCCAGATAGGGCGCCGCCTCGATGGCAATCTGCGGCGGCTGCATCCGTGCTTCGTCGCAAGAGATTACCTCGGTGGCCCCCTCGGCAATCAGTCCCAAAACCCGTGATACAACAGGTGAGACTTCATACTGGACAAGAACTATCCGGGTGCTCATCAACGGTCGGGACGGAACCGCCATCATGAGGACGCTGAGGTCAATTACGGGAACCAGGCGCCCGCGGTAATTGAACAGACCGGCGATATACTCTGCAGCATGGGGAATCTTCCTCAAGGTTACCAGGGGAGCAACCTCGATAATGGTCTTTCCTTCCAGACCAAAATAATTCCCCCCAACGCGGAATTGAAGGACCAGCATAGCCTATGCGCTAATGCGGAAACGGGCAACCTCGTTTTGAAGCCCCATGATGGCCTCATTGAGTTGCTCCGTAGCCAGTTTAAATTCGTGGAGAGACTCCCTCGTTTGATCGGCGGCTATCGCCAATTCACTCATGGCCTCACTTATCTGCTGAGCCCCTACGGACTGGGCGTGCATCCCCTCTTTCACCGTCGCAAACTGAGGACCGTGCTCCCGCACCTGATCGATTATCCCGCCCAACTGGTTGCTGATAGTGACCACGGTTCCCACGCCCCGGCGCACCTCGTCGGCAAACTTGTCCATCTCCATCACCCCGGCCGAGACGGAGGTCTGCATCTCTTTGACTACATGCTCGATATCCTGGGTGGCAATCGCCGTCTGATCAGCCAGGCGGCTGATTTCCCGGGCGACCACCGAAAACCCTCTTCCGAATTCTCCCGCCTTTTCGGCCTCAATGGCGGCGTTAAGGGATAAGAGGTTTGTCTGGTCGGAAATCTTGTTGATTACCGTTACGACATTGGAAATTTTATTGGCCCGGTCATTGATCGTTCCCAGTTTGCCTGAGATGGAAGTGGTCGCCGTTGCCAGTCCCCTCATGGCGCTTTCCATATTCGTAAGATCCGAGCGCCCCCCCTCGGCCATCTGAATCGTCTGGTTCAGGGAAGAACCGACGCCATCCATTGTCTGTACCAGATCCTCAGCGGTCGCGGAAATCTCCCTACTCGTAGCCGTTACTTCCGTAGTGGAAGCCGCCTGTTCGGCCACCGTCGCCTCCAACTCCCGGGCGGACGCGGCAATCTCGGTGGCGGATGTCGTTACCTGTATCCCCGAACGTTGAACCTGACCGATGAGACCGTCAAGATTGCCCACCATAACCTGGAAGGCCCTGAGGAGTTCCTGCGTTTCATCACGATTCTGGATAATCCCGGCATCGTCTTCCCGTCCCCTCCCTGCGAAGGGGGCCAGATCCATCTTCGCCTCCTGAATATCGCCGGCAGCGATCTTCCTGGCTAAATCCGTCGCCAAGCTGAGCGGCCTGATCATCCGGTTCCCGACAAATACGGCCAGTCCCGTCACCAGAAGCAGAATAACGCCGCCGGCAAGGAGGATCTCCCAGTACATGCGATCAATTACGCTCTGGACGTGGCTTATGGGCTGGAAAAAATCTTCCTCGTAAGTACCGGCGTTGATGATCCAGTCATAAGGCTCAAAATAGAGAACCGCCACTATCTTCTTGCGGGCCCGTTGTTCCCCGGGATTCTGCCAGTTGTAGGTATGAAAGGTCACCTCCCCCCTGGGTGAGGCAATCGCCTTTGTCGTTATTTCCTGGATAATTTGGTTGCCCTGGGCGTCTTTCTCATTCCAGATGTTCTCGCCGTCCCGGGCCCCATCCTTGGAGATTACGTATTTACCGCGATTATCCCCCTTCCCGCCGATAATGGCCACATAGCCTGTCTTGCCCACCCGGGTATTCATAATCGTCTTGCGGAGGGACGCGACGGCTTCGAGTTTCTCACAAACAAAGAGCATGCCGATGACTTTACCTGCATTATCCGTAAGGGGCTCATAGGCCGTCAGGTACCAGGCGTTGACCACATAGGCCAGCCCCCGGTAAGATTGGCCTTTTAACACGGCGGCAATGACTGCATTGGGCGTTCCATCCGGATTCAGGGCCGGGATATAGGTGCCGATAGCCCGTTTGCGATCCAGGTCCTCGACGTTTGTTGCCACGCGCACCATTTCCCCCTCGGCGTTCATGCGCTGAAAGATTGTACAGGCCCCCCCTACCATCTGCTTGACCTCGTCAACCACGGGGGTGGCAACGGAGGAACTGCTGTTTTGTCCCAGCCAGGCGCCGCCGACCATCATTTTGGGAAGGTTGATTTTTTGGGTTTTTTTTGTAAATTGATTGGAGATTTCCCAGGGGACCGTCTGGGAACTTAATTCGACGGTTTTATACTGTTTCAGTATTCCCCGGGCCACATTCAGGTCATGGTTGATTTTCTGTTGAATCAGATCGTTCGACGTTTCGCACAAGCCATAAACATCCTTGGCAATCTGGGCGATATTCATCATGGCGAAGGTACTCATTTCCTTGCCTGCCACCTGGGAAACGGAGGTCTGAAACTGACCCACGAGAACAATCATCACCAGAACGGGCAAAAAAGCCGCTAACACTGCAAGACCAATAACCTTTTTCTTCAAGGTGATCTGGATCTTCATGTCTCCCCCTAATTTGATTAACAATGGGCAACTCAATATCATCTTATCCCGTTAAATCAAAGAAGATTCTCAGTTGAAAATGTGAGACTTCTTGCGGTCATGATCATTATTTAAGCATGCCATTGAGTAGTTAATCTTTTCGGTTTATAGCTCTTGACATTTCCCGCCATTTTTGTCTTAAATTTTCGCAGTCTCACCTTTCATATCGGAGGAAGTAATGGGTCATGTGACAGGTATTCTGCTTAGCCCCTTTAGTCTCATTCTGCTTAATTTGCTATTCTTTGCGGGAACTCCCATCGCCCTTGCCGGAGACACCATTCGCATTAACGGATCGGGAAGCGGCCTGGAAATGATGAAGCCACTCATTGAAGGCTATGGCAAAACCTCGCGGGGGGTCTCGTTCATAATGGAAAAGCCTTTAGGAAGCTCAGGGGCGATCAAGGCGCTTCTTGCCGGCGCCATTGATATCGTCGTAACAAGTAAGCCCCTCAAACCTGAAGAAATAGCGCGGGGAGGGAAACTCAGATATTTTGGCAAAACCCCGCTCGCCATTGTGACCGGAAAAAATGTTCCCCTAAAAGCAATTTCAAGCAAAGAACTGGAAGATACTTATTCAGGTAAAACAACGAAATGGCCCAACGGCGAAACCATCAGGATAATACTGCGTCCGAATGAGGATATTGACACATACATTTTGAAGGGACTTTCGCCCGGCATGGACGAGGCCGTCACGAAAGCACAGCGTCGACAAGGGATGATTATCGCCGTGACTGATCCCGAGTCGAATGAAGTAGTATCAAAGACTATCGGCGGTATTGGCGCTTCCGGTCTCACCGGTGTAATTGTCGGCAAAGTGCCCCTGAACATCCTCGCTCTCAACGGTGTCATGCCAAGCCGAAAAACCCTTGCTGATGGTACCTACCCCCTCGCCAAGAACATAAACTTTGTTACTACCGGCAAACTTCCCCATGCCGCCACAAAATTCCTTGCCTTCATCTACTCGGACAAGGGACGCGCCATTGCGGAAAAGGCTGGCGTCCTTATTACGGCTGACGGCAAATGATCTCAAGTTCAGACTCCATAACCCGCACTTCATCCGTACTGACGGCGATAATCAGTCTGATTGTCGCCATCTCTATTCCTGCGGGCTATTTCGTAATTAACTACCAACACATGGGAGGAAGTGCCAAAGCCGAGATCGCACTCTCTGCGCGGGCCATTGAAGGACTGGTCAATAATAATCCCCTTTCCTGGCAGTTCGAGGAGATTCGTCTTCAAGAAATACTGGAGCGCCGCCTCGATCATGATAACCGCGAAAAGCGGATAATCAGGAACATGCAGGGGCAGATCATCGCACAGACGAGTGAACCCCTACCAAATTATGCGGTCACATTTAGCCAACCCATTTACGATTCAGGAACACAAGTGGCACGAGTTGAGGTTAAGCGCTCAATCTCCCCTATTATTGCCCGGACAGCTCTAATAAGTGTATTTTCCGTTCTCTCAGGAATAATGATCTTCCTTTTTTTTCGTACTTTCCCGCTGCGAGCCGTTCGAAGGGCCTATCACGACTTGGAAGAAAATGAGCAACGCCTAACGCTCGCCTTAAAGTCAGGAATTTTCGGCGTTTGGGATTGGGATATCAAAAAGAACGTCATGGTTTGGGACGACAGGATGTACGAAATCTATGGTGTTTCAAGAGATTCCGTTAGCGTGGTAATAGATGCCTGGAAAAATGGCATTCATTTGGAGGACCGCGACCTGGTTTTGGAAGACTTCCGAACCGGAGTTCTCGGCGAGAAGGGCTACAATACTGAATTCCGTATAGATCATCCTGATGGTAAGGTTAGATTTATAAAGGCCGACGGCATTGTGATACGGGA
>JANXZC010000017.1 GCA_025355725.1 Syntrophus sp. (in: bacteria) | reverse complement strand
CGAAAAATAGGCCACAATCGACGGCTTCGTAAAAAGATCCGCAGGCAAGGCGCGCAAATCCTGAGGAATGAGCGTACTTAGCATACGCGCAGTGACGAAGGATGCAGCGCAACGCCGCCTCCGGATCTTTTTACGAAGCCGTCATTTTTCTTCCCATTTCTTAAAGATCAAACAGCTATTAACATCGCCGAAACCAAAGCCGGCCTTGGCAATGACGCGCAGGTCGGGCATGTCTATGGCCTGCTGGGGAATCTTCGCTGCAAAGGCCGCAATATCCGGGTGGAGATCTTCGCTGTTCACCGAGGGATGAATAAAACCCCGGTGAAGCTGGAGAACGACGGCAACCGATTCAAGGGCACCGGCAGCCCCCAGGCAGTGACCGATCATGGATTTCGTCGAGTTGATGAAGGGGAAATCGGCGGGCGACCTCCCCAGGGTCTCGGACCAGTTTTTCACCTCCATGGGATCGGCGTAGGTGGCCGTCAGATGGCCGTTGATCGCCTGGATATCATGGGGTGATATTCCGGCATCGGCGATGGCGTCCTGGATACAGCGCCGCACCCCCGCTGGATTGGGAGCGGTCATGGATCCCCCCATCCGTTGGCCGCCGCAGTTCACAGCCCCCCCGGCAACCTCGGCATAGATTCTGGCCCCCCGCTGCCTTGCCGTCTCCAGATCCTCCAGGACCAGGACGGCGCCGCCGGCCCCGGGAACAAAACCGCCGGCCGTAGCACTCATGGGGCGGGAGGCCCGCTCCGGCTGGTCGTTGAATTTCCGGCAGATCACCCGCATGGCGTCAAACCCGGACCAGATATAGGGAGAAGCGCCCTCGGAACCACCGGCGAGCATCCGTTTCGCCAACCCCGTACGGATCCGCCACATGGCGTCGATGATTGCCTCGTTGCCCGTTGAGCAGGCCGAAGAGTTGGACGTTACCTGATTCCCTAAAGCGAGGAGCCCCGCAATGCGGGCGCTTGTGCCGCTGTTCATGACCTGCTCCACGATCCGGCTCCCCATGCGGCGAACTTTGCCCTCGTTTACCATGGGGACGACGCTCCGGGCGATGGTGTCCATCCCCCCGATTCCCGATCCGAGAATGACGCCCGTATCCCAGTGCACCCGGTCATCGTCAGGCTCGGGGACCTCAAATCCCGCATCCCGCCAGGCGTCGATGGCCGAAACAGAGGCGTATCCTATGTTGTCATTGATGGACATGAGTTTTTCGTGATCGAAATAACTTTTCCGCACGGCGTCGAAATTTTCCGGGATTCCCCCGACCTGACAGCCGAAATTCAGATCCTCCAACTCCTGGATGTGGCGAATGCCGGAACGGCCTGCTCTCAAAGCTTCGGTAAAAGCCTCCAGCCCATGGGCATTCGGGGCGGTGACACCCATGCCCGTAATGACGATTCTTTTTTCCATCTTAAAATTTACCTCTAAATGTTTTAATTCCTTGGTCTACCCACCAATTACCCCGTAAGGAGTCCTTTGCCGGCCAGGATACCCCGGCAGACGACTTCTCCGTCTTCCCGCTCCGCCGTGACGGACGCTTTCAGGCTTCCCTGGCGGAAATATACTTTCCGTCCCCGGAAAATAATCCGCTCTCCCGGGGCGACGATACCTAAAAACTCCACCTCATCGGCGTAGGTAAAGAGGGTTGTTATCTTCTTCACCTCTTCGACGGAACTTCCCAGCTTTGTCATGGACAGGTACAGACCGTGGGCAACCACCCCCGTCTGGGCCATGGCCTCGATGAGGATCACGCCGGGGGTAACGGGGCGACCGGGAAAGTGACCGCGATAAAAATACTCATCCTGACGGAAACGATAGGCCCCGGTGATGCACTCCCCGTCCATTTCCAGAATTTCCTCGATAAAGCGAAACGGAGGCTGCTGAGGAACGGCGTTCAATATCAAGGCGCGCAGGGCGTCATCAGCCGCCATAAAGACCTCCGTTTACATGAATCACCGATCCGGTAATGTATGTCGCCCCGGCGGCTAGAAACGCCACAACCTCCGCCACCTCCTCCGGCCTCCCCATGCGTTTCAGGGGAATATTGGTCATAATCCGCTCCTGAACCTCCTCGGGCAGGGACGCCGTCATCTCCGTGGCGATAAAACCGGGGGCCACCGCGTTCACCAGGATGTTTCGTCCTTCCAGTTCCTTGCTCAGGGATTTGGTAAAGGCATCGAGGGCGGCCTTTTCCATTGTATAGGGGATCTGCCCGCCGTTGCCCGTATGGCCGACGACGCTGCTGATGCTGATGATCCGCCCCTGATTCCGGCGGAGCATGAATTGCCGCAAAACGCGCTTCGTCAGGTACCAGACCCCCCTCGTCAGGAGGCGCTGCTCATCGAACTGTTCCAGACGCATGGAGTTGATATCTGCATTCAGGGAAAATCCGGCATTATGAACGAGGACATCGACCCGACCGGCGACGGTCTTGATCTCCTCCACCATGGCGTCAATATCCTCGGTCCTGGTCAGGTCCCCCTTGAGGAGAAAACCCTCACCCACCTCTGCCAAGAGGGCCCGGGCGGCCTGCTCGCTTTGACGATAGTGAATCCCGACGATAAAACCTTTCGCCGCCAGGGCCCGGATGCAGGCGGCGCCGATTCCCGTGGCCGCCCCCGTAACGACGGCTGTTTTCTTATCTTTTTTTGGATCTTCCATATATAGCGTCACCTCTTGCCTGTTGCCTGCTGCCTATTGCCTGCCCTTGGGCGACCAAGGATAATCACCATAAACGATGCCCCGGAAAAGGCCGGTCCGGGCTTGGTGAACCTCGGCAATACACTCCCCGTCCACGGAGATGGTCCCGTCGCCGATAATGACGCTGGCCCCTGATTCCGTCAGGGAAGAAAAACGACGGACCTCGATCTCGTAGCGGACAACACGGTGATAGGGCCGGACCTGTCCGCTAAAAGTAACGCCATCACACCCCAGAGCCCGCCCTGCCCCCAGGCCGCCACGCCAGACGCCGTAAAATCCCTGAAGTTGCCAGATGGCGTCCACCCCGAGACAGCCCGGCTGAACCGGGTCGCCCGGCATATGACACTGGAAATACCAGGCATCCAGGTGGATATCCTGCTCCGCGACGATCCTCCCTCTCCGGCCGTTTGCCTCCAAAGAGAGGATGCGATCGATCATAAGGAAAGGAGGTGCCGGTAGGCGGGCGTCAAAACCCTCCGGAACATCTTCCACCAACCGGCCATAGGAAAAGGCGATCAGATCGGTGAGATCAAAGCTTTTCTTTTTTTGGAACTCCTCATATTTCATCTAATACTTCCTCATATCAGGCCATTTGCCACATCAGCGTTGACCACGTCAGTCCCGCCCCGACCAGGGCCATGACCAGGCAGTCGTCGGGCTTAAAATCATGCCACCGCTGACTCACAACCGCCGGGGCGCCGGAACAGCCCGTATTGCCGAACATGGTCACATTGTGCCAGTGACAGCCGTCGGGAATAGCCGTCCGCTCACAGACCGTTCTCAAAACGCTCAGGTTTGCCTGATGGCCGACAAAAAGCAGGCGCCGGTTATCTTCTCCCCCATCCTTCCGGCCATTGTAGGTCTCCTGGAACATCCGGACCGCCTCCGTCATCTTCCGGATGGCAAAACCCTGCACCGCATTTCCGTCCTGCTGGAAATAACCGGTCCGGGGAATAATCGCCTTCTGCCATGCCGAGGGTTTCGAGGCGCAGTCACTCCCCAACAGGCGCATCCGTGACGGGACGGTTGCCGAAACTACAGCGGCCGCACTGCCGTCTCCAAAGAGGACCGCCGTGTTGCGGTCCGAATAGTCGATACAGCGGGTCACATTTTCCGGGTTGACGACCAGAACATAGGGAGGCAGCGTTTCGGGCATCATCTTGCTCAAAAAGGATAACTGGACCCCGAAGGTAGAGCAGGCGGCGTTGATGTCAAAGCAGGTTGCCTCGATTTCCAGTTCCGCGGCCACCGTGGCGGCCTCGGACGGGGTGACGTGATCCGGGGCCGAACTGCCGGAGATCACCAGGCCGATGTCCCCGGGAGCGATTCCCGCCTGGACGAGGGCTTGCCTTGCCGCCGCTGCCCCGGTCTGGGCGTTTGTATAAATACTGGCTTCATAAGCCGCCCGGGTGTCCCTGTTCTTCGTTTCCCGGATGTAGGCGAGGGGAAGGGAGGTCCGGCGCTCCCGTATCCCCACCCGCTCCAGGACCCAATCGTTGCTGGTCCCGATGTCGAGATCTTCGAGGAACTGATTGGTAATGACATTTTCCGGATGAAAGTGCCCTAAGCCGTGCAGATACAACATAATCAGCAAATCTCCCGGCCGATGATCATGTTCTGCACCTCCCGGACCCCCTCATAGATATCGATGATATGGGCGTCCCGAACGAGTTTCGAGATTTCGTACTCCGTCATGAACCCATAGCCGCCGTGGAGATGGAGCCCCTCGTTGGCGCAGTAGAGGGCCGCCTCGGCGGCGGTATTCTTGGCCAGGGACGCATAGAGCCCCCGGTCTTCGGTCTTTTCCTCAAGGGCGCAGGCAGACTTCATCAGGGCCAGCTTCGCCAGTTCCACTTTTTTCCACATGGCCGTCAGGGTGTCCCTGGCCACGGGAAGGTCGCAGATCCGCTGACCGAACTGTTTGCGCTCCCGGGTATAGTTCAGGGTCACATCGAGGGCCCGCCGGGCCAGACCGACACCGATCGCCGCTACCATCGGCCGGGCATAGTCGAGGACGTCGATGACATACCGGAACCCCAGACGCCGGTCGCCGATAATCTGCTCAGGGGCGATAACGACATCTTCAAAGGTCACGGCGGCGGTATTGGACAGCCGTTGGCCCAATTTGTCCTCCGCCTTGCCGACAACGATGCTCCCCCCGGTGGGAAGGGAAATCTCTCTCCCCTGGTCAAATCCTCCGGCCAGTTCCTCCGGGGATGACGCCGGGACGGGTACGATAACGCAGGCCATGAAATTTCCCGTCGGCTTCCCCACCTTGCAGAAGACGGTAAACTGGGAAGCGTAGGAGGCGTTGGTAATGAAGCACTTTGCCCCGTTGAGGAGATAGGTTCCGTCTTCCCGGCGGCTCATGAACGTCGTCATGGCACTGTTGTCGGAACCGGCCCCCGGCTCGGTCAGGCAGAAGGAAGCGAGGAGGGGGTTATCTACAAAGGGCCGGAGAAAGGCCTCCTGCTGCGGGCCGGCGCCGTGCTGGGCGATGACGGCATTGGCCAGGTCGTTACACATGGCCGAGGTGGCAATCCCCGAATCGCCGTAAGACAGCTCTTCAATAATCAGGGCGGAGGACACGGCGTCCATTTCATATCCCTTAATGCCACCGGGGATACTCAGATTCAGGATTCCCGTTTCCCAGGCCTTGCGGATAATTTCAAAGGGGAAGGCGTGTTTCCCGTCCAGCTCCAGGATATGGGGGAGGATCTCCGTTTTAACGAAGCGCCGGACCGTCTCCAAATACATGCGTTGATGATCGGATAAATTGAATTCCATCTTTCAATTACTCCCAAAAATGCGCGTCGCCGAGGACAGGGTGGTCACAGAGAGGCAGTTTACGCCGATGGTCTTGAAAAAATCCCGCAATGGCCTGCCCGGTCCGATTTCATAGATCGTATCGGCCTCGGCGGCGATGGCGTCCATATTCTCCCGCCAGCGGACCTTGCTCCCCAACTGATAGGTGAGATAGCACAACAGATCCTCCCGATAGCGGGTATGGAATTTGCCGGTGTAATTTGAGGTCACCGCCATGGCCTTTTGAGGATCAACATCATCACCCAGGGTTTGCAGGAGGTCGGAAAATTCTCGTTCGATGGGGCGCATGAAGCGGCTGTGAAAAGGGGCGCTGACATTGAGGGGGACAAAGCGCAAATCCGCATCGTCGTCGATGACATCGGTGATCCTTACCGCCGCCTCCGGCAGGTCACTGGCGTGGCCGCTGATGACGATCTGCCGGGAAGAATTTACATTGGCGATATCTACGGGCAGATCCGACAGGGCCCCCTCTAATTCCTCCACATCAAGATCGTCGGCAATCACCGCCGCCATTCCGCCCAGCCCCACGGGAACCGCTTCCTGCATCAGGCGGCCTCTGGTATGGACAATCTGCACGGCATCGCCGAGAGGCATAACGCCCGCTGCCACGAGGGCCGTAAATTCGCCGAGACTGTGACCGCCGTAAAGAAAGGGCGCCAAATCATAAAGGGCGCCCAGGCCGCGGAACATGGCAATCTCGGTGGTCAGAAGGCAGGGCTGGGTAAATTCGGTTTGATCCAGCCGCTCGTCCTCTCCGAAGCACATCTCCGCGACATCCCAACCCAAGGCGTCGGAGGCCTCCTCATAAGTCTCCCGACAGACTTGCAACTGCTCGTAAAAATCCTTACCCATCCCCGGACGCTGAGCGCCCTGGCCCGGAAAAACAACGGCAACATATTTATCAGAACTTGTCATAAGATCCTCTCTTTTTCAGGTTTGTCAACCGCCCACAAGCAGTATTCACACCAAAAACGCATTGACGCCGCAATAAAATCATAAGCATCGGACACAATTGATTGTTTCCGACCCATGATCCGGATTGCCAGGCCTAATCTTGACGGTGAAAAAGGGGAAATTTTGGGAACGGAAGTTTACAGTGCGAAGTGCCTTACGCATTCATAATTTTGGAAAATGGTCTTGTGTAGTAGCTTTCAGCCGGTCCAGTTTGGGGGGAGAAATATGGTTTCTCAGGAGGAAGCAAAGCGCTTTGTGATGGCGGCCAGAAGCCACTCCAGGCTAAACCTGTGCTGGTGTTTCCCCCAGAAGAACAGCAGCAACACCAGCAGGATCACTGCGGCAAAACCGCACAGCAGGGCGGGAACCGCCCCCAACAGCGCGTACTTGTAGTACTTGCCGGTCAGAAGGTAGATCATGGCCAGAGGCCACCCAATCAACAGGTAATGTAAAAAGTAAAAGGTGAGAGAAGAGCGGCTGGTGAGATTGGAGATACGGACAATAAAACTCACTTTCTGCTTATCCGGCTTGCGTACATCGTAACGGTAAAAGACGGCGCTGAAGGCGATAAGGGCCACGCCGAGCTGGTAGCAGATCATCGTGAAGGAGTCGGGATAGAAGCTGAGGGGCACAATGTAATCGATGATGATGGACGACTGCGGCCGACCAATGGCGGCATATGCCCAGCCTAGTCCCAGCACAACAAGCAGCCCACCGATGATCACCAGAAGCGGCAGATCCTGCTCCATTCTCCGGCTGATGATACGCCGCCCCATAACGAATCCCAACGGCGGAAAGATGAACCAGGGAATTACCGGAAATTCACCGGTCAACAGGAAGCCCTGAAAAATCTCCTTTGCCCGCCAGGCCACTTCATACTCCTTGGCAGGATCAACCAGAATACCGGGAAGATAGCGAGATATTACAGGCACATTGACAAAATTTCCACCCCAGACGGCATTGAAGTCGATCCCCATCCGCAGCAGGGGCGTGCAAATGGCCAGAGATACGATAATGGCCAGAATTGACCACGAAGGCAGAAAGCGACAGAAGAAGAGCATAACCGTGGAAAATCCCATCAGGGTCAGGATATCCCATTCCCAGATTTTGCCGGGCCCCCATGCCAGCGCCAGCATGAATATACCCACCAGGAAGATGAAGACCCCACGGATCAGGGTCTGTCTGAAGATCAGCAGGTTGCCTTCCTTGACATGTTTCTGTGCCGTAAGCGCCTGGCTTATCCCCATCATCAACAGGAAACAGACCGCCCCCCAATCGGCCAGGACATGGTTAAAAAGAAAATAAGGCCACGTATCTACGGCGGCTGCATCGCCTAGATAGACCATGAAGTGGACCATCACCATCAGGATCAGAGCAAGCCCGCGCGTTACATCAACAGAGATAATTCGCTCCGTTTTTTTATCTTCTGTCTCTGTATAGCTCATAGTACCAATCGTCACTGGTGGCATTAATTGCTATTCTTTAACAATTCCCCGGAATGTTAAGGGGTCGAACATCCATTGAAAGCAAAGGTTCCTCTCTTTCAAAGAATATGTCCATGCTTGCAAGAGATTGCCAAGAGCAATTATTTCTTTTTCTTTTTATCCTTATCCTTATCCTTATCTTTAGCAGGGGGTTCCTTTTTAACAGGGGTTTCCTTAACCTTCTTCTCCTTGATTTCTTCGGGCTCTTTCCGGGGGGCAGCTGCCTTCTCCAGCTTCATTTTTGCCAGTTCTTCATTCTTCTTTTCGCTGGCATCAATCGCCTTCAGCCTGTTGTTCATGGCCGCAACATTTGCCCTCAATTTTTTTACGAGCGGGTCCTTATCAATCTTGCCAGATTCGATCCCCTCTTCCGACAGGAGAGCCAGTCGATTTTTCAGCTTTCGTTCGAAAGATTCCTTTTGTCCGATTTGCGCCTGCTTCTGCTTTGATCCCATATTTTCCCTCCCACTTTGATTCTCTTTTTTTCTCCGACAGCTCAAAGAACATACATAATTTTCTCCTCCCTGTCGGGTTGATGTATCGGCGATCTCTGTATCAGGGATTAATCGGAAAAGCCATCACATAGATGGACAACCAAAGAAGTTCGGCATATGCGAACATATGGTGGTAAACCATGCCCTGGAAGGAAATATCGTGATCGACCTGCCATTTTGGGATGCATTGAACATTAACAGATCAAAGTCCTTACCGGCAATGTTCCGGTCGTCAAAGAGGAGGCGAACTCTCACACGATTTGCCGCCGCGATTATTCGCTCCATAAGCAGCATGCCCGTCTCATCCTCGTGAAACATGTAGTATTGTAGATCAAGGGTACGATCCGCAGCCTCTATAAGGAAATAGCGGGATAAGAATGCATCCATACAGGAAGGTATAAGAAAGAAGCCGGATTGTCCTGCATGCCGATTCGATTGGGAATCAAGCCCTTTCCATAGACGGGCCTGTTGCGATGGAGGGAGTATAGAGGCGCAAGCGCCTGTATATACACATAAGAAAAAGCAATCCCACAAGATAAAGATTTAAACCCTTTTGACTCTCCATATCACCTCTCCTTCATCAGAGCTATAACGGAAAAGACATCATTGATTACTTTATGAAGTTCTGCTTTTTTATTGAAAGCGAGAATTTGAATAGCTATTGTTCCATAGCAGCTTTCAACCGGAATTGATTGACCAATGGGTTAGCTACCCCCGATTACCGCGGTTGCCCCATCATTATTTCCATTTATTAAGTTGTTCACGACCCGGCCACCTCATTCACAAATGTCGCCCGATAGTCTTTCCGGCTCAAAACAGTTTCGTACAGGCCGATGTCCTCGCCTTCGTGCTTGTTGATCCCGGTGTAGCTCAAACTGGAGTCTTCGTAGCGTTTGAACTTGTACACCGCGTCGTTCATCAGGGCGCTGTTGAAGACCCCCAGGCTGACAAGCAACTCGAAGTCCTTCACGGTCAGGCCCGTGACCTTCTTGAACAAACCTGGTTCCAGTTGCCTTATCACATCCTTCAGCGACCGCTCGCGGTAGTCGGTCAGGTACATGAAAATGGGAAGCCGAGTGGCAAACTTGATGAGCTTCTCCTGAATCTGCTTCCGCAGGCCCTTGTACTCCTTCTCCTCCTCGGTCAGTTCCTTCTTCTGCTTCGCGGACATCTCCCCGTCGTTGACCTCCTTGCGTGCCTTCTTCACGGCTTCCGACTTGTTGATGATCGTCTCGATGTCCTGGTTGAGATTGCGGAAACCCTCAATGCCCATGAGGGCATCCATCGCCTCCTTGTTATCCATGAGGCGCCGTAAGGTAGCGTTGTCCACATTTACCAGCAATGCGCTTTCCCAGCGCCGCGCCAGCAGGGTTGCTGTTGTGCCGCTCATCGCCATGTCAAGAATTCCGGCGGCGTCAATCTGTTTCATGGAACTGCCGTCGTAAGCCAGAACGGGCAGGAAGCTGATGAACTCCTCCACCTTTTTTTCCGGGTTTGCTTCGTTGATATTCAACCGGCAACTGTAGTCGGCGATCTGCCGCAACGCCCGGTCCGGGGCAAAGTCGAAGACGTAGCACTCCTCCTTGATGATCTGCTCCTCGTTGGGGGATGCGCAATCTAGGTTGCGGACCGTCCATGGCGATTGCACCCGGAAGGCGGCCTGAAAATAGGTTTCCGGGCTGGAGGAGTTGCGGAGCATGAGAATGCCCGTCCACGGCTTGACCGTTACACCCGTGGTCAATTTGCCGCAAGAAAGGGTGATGGTTTTCGTCGTGAGTGGATCGTCCATCGCTTCCTTTACCGGCGGCAAGGCCTCGACGCCGATTCCGGCGGCGCTTCCCGCCGCCAAGACAATCTGGTAATCATGGTAAAAACGATTCTGCTTCTTCGCAAGCAGGTTCCGCATGGCATGACACGAAGCGACGGACGGCAGAAACCAGAATGTGTGCGATAGAGCATTCAGCAGCCGGACATCCGAGAACGGCATCGGCGGCTTCTGCGCGCCGAGCTTCAGATGATCAACGCTGGTCGGCATAAAGGCGCCTCGGATCAGGTCCAGCCACTTTTGAACCTCTTCTCCATACTTGAACTTCGCCTTGTTACCGATGCCCTCGGCGGAAAAGAAGACATTCAAGTCGAACTCGTTGAACTCGCCCTGCATCGCGATTTCCCGGATCGCGTCCGGCAGTTGATAGGTCAACAGCACCATCCGGGGCAGCGCGGCATAGGGGTTGTCAGTGCCTTTCCAGTCCCGCTTTGCCCGTTGTTCGTCGGAGTAAGTCCAGTTGAAGATTTGCTCCTCAATGAACTCGCCGGACGCGATGGCCCGAAACGGCGTTCCGGACAAGTAAAGATAGCCATCCGTTGTGATCGGCATGAAATCTTCATCATAATATTCGATACCTTCGCCTTCGCCGAACTCGGCCTCCTTCTTGTCCTCTGCCTCAAACAGTTCCTTTGCGCTCTCCCGCCAGGCGCCGTAGTGGTATTCGTCTAAAATCACGCAATCCCAGTTGGTCGCATGAACCCATTCGTTCTTGGTCTTGATACCGCCGGTGCTTGAGTTCCGGCCCAGGTAGTCTTGAAACGATCCGAAGCAGACGAACGGCTTCTTCTTGTCGGCTTCCTCAAAGGTCAGTCCGCCGGGCTTGATGAACTGCCATCCCTGAAAATCCCTATGGTGTTTCAGGTCCTCTTCCCAGGCAGTTTGCACCGCTGGCTTGAAGGTCAATATCAGAACTTTGCGCCAGCCCTTTTTTTTCGCCAACTGGTAGGCGGCAAAGGTTTTGCCGAAGCGCATCTTGGCGTTCCAGAGAAAGTGCGGCGGTTTGTCATTGTTGTCGCGGCGATAGCTATTGAAATAGGCCGCTGTCTTCTCGACGGCCGCTTCCTGTTCAGGCCGCATCTTGAAATCGAGGGACCGGTTCTCCTCATTCAGTTGTCCGGTGCGGACCGCAATGATGGCGGCCTTGACCTGGGAAACCTTGCAGAAGAACCATTCCCCTTCCGGGTTCTTGACGCCGTTGATTCTGAGCATGCGGTGCACGTCGCGGTCCGTGAAGACCGTGCCGTCGCTCCGCATGGCGGGTTCTTCCAACACAATCCGATAAGGGGGCTTGCCCGGTCGCAGTGTCGGATACTGCTGCGCCACGCGGCTCCGGGCGTCCACGGTCGTGTACCCGACTTTGAGGAGCCCTTCATACTGCGGGTGGGTATCCTCGTAAGCGTAGATGGCGGGCCGTGATATCGGACGGGGCGGGAAGAAGTCCTTACTCATGCTCAGGCCTCTTAATCTGCTTCCTCACCGCGGTCGGCTTCAGGAAGTTTTCGCCCGTGACCACCTTGCGCCCGGTCTTTTCTTCCAGCTCCAGTCTGGCCTTCTTCGCGATCCTGCCGCCTTTTTTGCCCGCCTCGGCGTTTTCCGGCATGCCCGTTGCGTCAACGCTTTCGGCAATCTGGCGGGTGGAAAGTTCCGCCAGGGCCGTGAAGATCAGCTCCGCTTCGCTCATGTGGTCGCGCAGGTTTTGCGTTTTCAATCCCTTGATCTGCTTGTGCTTGCCGACCGAGACCCCGCTCCATTCCTGATGAATGATATTGGTCAGAATCGCGTACTCTTCTTCGTCCGTGATCTCGTGATCCTGCCAGTAGTCCGTGAGCTTGTTGCGGGTTTCCTGCCCCATCATCCGCTGCTGGATCCATTTTTCGCTCCGGCCATGCTGTTTCCAGTACTCGCGGGCGCGATCCAGCGAACGGGCCGGATCGCTCATATCCCGAATGCGCTCATAACCGATTTTGGCAAGCCATAATTTTATCGGTTCTGCCCTTGGGCTGGGGACTGATTGGATAAGGCGCAGCAGCGTCTCGGGATCAGCCACATCGGTTAAATACGACTTTCCGTCGGCCGCCGGCAATTTCAGTTGGTGACAAGCTGTCACCGACTGACTGCCTTCTTTTTTCAGCCGCTCCTTCAGCTTGTTCCAATACTTCCTTGCCGTCAGGTTATCCGGCTGCTGAATCAGCGCCGCGATGATGTCTACCACGGAAAAATACCAGATCTCTGCCTTTTCGTCATAAAGGCGGCGGATTCTGAAGTTTTCAAAGACCGCCAGAGCGCTTTTGCTACTCATCGCTCGCCTCCTTTTCTGAGTCCTCCGCGCCGGCAGGCAGCGGGCGGACCACGGACTCGATGAAGGCGATCTCACTCGCGGTGAGGCCGTATTTCGCGTAGAGGTCCGCGTCCGTCCACCGTCTCGTCCACTTCTGAGTCGGCACGAAGGTATAGACCTTGCGAGTTGTGTCCTGCGATGGCTTGTGCAGGAGAATCAGGAAGCGAGTCAGACGACAGGAAAGGTAGGACAAAACGCTCTCGGCTTCCCCTCGGGAATCGAATGGGCCAATGCAGAGATACGTTTCGGAAGAGATACTCCCCGGCTCTCCGACGAATGGTGTGCTGATGATCCTGTGAGGGTAGGTATCTCTGTTGCCGGTCCCCGGAGCGGCCCGGCCCACATAGACCTTCCACTTGTCGATGAGTTCAACGCCAGCTGTGATAGCGCTTCTCGGGGTGTATCCCGTACCGCCGTTTTGATAAACCAGCACGTCACCGGCATTTTTAGCTGCCTTGCCTTTGAACGTCGTCTCTAGCCCGAACGGCTTTCTGGAACTAACCAGTCGATCGAAATGACTACTGTCATGTAGGGACAGCGATTGCGATTCTCCATTCTCGACAGCAACGACCTTCTTGATGATTGACAGTCCTTCGTTGAAGCGGATGAATACGTCCACACCCTCTTCAAGAAGTGGACGACTGGCTGTCGATACAGGCCAGTCCTTGAAATGGGTGGTGACTCGGCAGAGCCCGGGATTGTCCCGGTCCCATAGGAAGTAACAAACGCCACCCTTGAGGCCTATCCCAGGAAAAGCGTCCGAAGCGCTGAGATAATCGTTGATTGAGCGCACGCGATTGTCGGTGAGCATCGACTCTCTGAACTCGTCCAACCCCTTTCCGCCGGCAAACCATCGGGATGGAATGATCATGGAGAGGTAACGCGGTTTGAGCTTTTTGGCTTGCTCAACGAACAGGTGATAAATCGGTCGTGCGCTTTCTCCAAACCCCCCGTCGCTCAACTGGTAAGGCGGGTTGCCGATGATGACATCAAATTTCATGGTGAAGATTTCCTCCGGTTTGTCGGTGTGAATGAAAGCGTAAGCGTGGCTTTCCAGTTCGTCGCCCCGCTTGTAGTTTTCTTCGCTGGCCCCGCAGTATGCGCACCGGCCGTTCTTCCAGGTGTGCTCCCCGCGCCCGGAGCGGATGTTACCTTCGGGGCCGTCGAAGGCTTCGCAGACGGAATACTTCCCGTTGGCCGTCTTCGAGCAGTAGACGGACCGGCGTGCAAGCAGGGCTGTCAACTCCGTGATCGCGACTCCGTAGAGCTGCTTCTTGAAGATGTGATTGATCCGCTTCCGGCGATCGGGGATTTGCTTCTCCAGACCTTTGTCCAGCCGCTTGGCGATCTCGCGCAGGAAAACGCCCGACTTGCAGCCGGGATCGAGAAACGTAGCCTTTTTGTCGCTCCAGAGTTTCGGCGGCAGCAGATCAAGGATCCGGTTCGCAAGTTGTGGCGGAGTGAAGACCTCGTCGCTGCTCAGGTTGGCGATACAGGTGAGCACGTCGGGGTTATAGCTGCTGTCGGTCAACATCGGCTACCTCCAGGAAGTGGATCAGCGGGTATTCCTTTTCCGGCGTGGGGATGAACACATCCTCGCCAAGATCGGAGAAGAGCGGCAGTTCCTTCATCGAAGCGTGTTCCAGCAACCCGTGGAACGTGAAGTCCCGCCGCTTGAGCATGCTCCCGTTGACCGGGGACCATTCGGAAAAGACTATGTGGCCGGGTTTCTCGCCAACTGTCTTGAGCGTCAGGGCGTCGCCCCAAATAATGTTCCGTTCAAGGATGTAGCGGACGGATTCACGACAATTATCGTTGGTCTTGTTCTTGAACAATCGCAAATAGCTCAGATCGAATATCCCGAAAAGCCGGTGGCGGCATTGCTGGACGTTGTCTTCGAGAATGTCTATTCCGTAGATTGATGACACGGCCAGGATGGCATAGCGCTCAAAATCGAGTTGGCTCTTGCCGTATCGGGTCTCGACCACGCGGAGTCTACGTTCGAAGATCTCAGTCAGGAAGTTGCCCGTGCCGCAGGCGGGTTCGAGGAAGCGTGAGTCAATCCGTTCTGTCTCCGACTTCACCAAATCCAGCATGGCGTTGACCTCTCGTTTTCCTGTCAACACCTCACCATGGTCGACAACTCGTTGCTTTGATTTGACCTGTTCTTCCATCAGTTCGGAATCCGCCTGGTTTTCCTCGATTGGGGTGAGTGCATATTCTTCTTTTACAAATACCACCGTAAGCCGAAAAAATCACGCCCATAATCTGCTAGTTTCATCCGGTCATCTTTGATCTTGGCAGACAACCAAAACCAGCGCTTTGCAGCCTCCGCAACATGCGGCTGTTCGGCGTCTGCCCCTATGTCGTACCCTCAATTAAGGCATATAGTTCTTCCAACGTTGCGTTTCCGCATTGTACTGCCTCATAGGGATTTCTGCCTGCCTGTTTAACGGCTGATAAGGCGTCTTCGCATTTCAATTTGCACCTAAAAGCTAACCAAGCGGCCAGAACATGTCCTGTCCTTCCACTTCCGCCTGAGCAATGAACAACCACCCGTTCTTTTCGTGCATTGGATTCTGATAAAAATGGAATGATAACATTTTTCAGTTTTTCTGGACTACATAGGTGGTAGTCTTCAATATCGGCCCAACAAACATTGTCTTTTCCAAATTCATCGCAATAGATATTCAAAAGATCATCTGCATAGTATTTTAGTTGATATGGTGACAGAAGACAGCATATGCGCTTGATGTCATTTTGTTTCATCAACTCAATCCATTCCAGAATGGCTTTCTTCTCTACTGATCGAGAGGAATAGCCGGGTCTATGACTACCAAATACTATTTGCTCATCTATTGATGCGTTGCCAAACATAAAGTCCTCCATTTGTGGTCAGCACATTTGTGCCCAGTGTCCTTTCGAATCACTCCGTAGAGAAATAATCCACCGCTTCGTAACAGATAAAAAGATCCGTATTTGCAGGACAACATATCCGATGATTCGCTTCATTACAAACGCAATTCAGTAGAATAAGCGAAGGCTTGCCACTGAGGATTTGTATTTGGACTTCAGATAGCCACAGGCGTTATTGCTTATTCCGTGAAACCACAAAGATCGGTCAGGCTTTACCCTTATCATTCAGATGAGCTTTGATGGCATTTATAAACTCTTTTGCCTCACCAATAAGCAGTTCCACCTGCTCTTTCGTAAGTTCAAAATATTCACGATAATCGCCCCGCTGCCTGAGCTCAAATGCCTTGTTAAGATGCCTTCCCAGTGACTCAGGAAATATGCCGGATTTTACAAAGTTCCTATTGAAATAGGAGAGAACGCCCGTATGCTTTGAAGACGAATAAGGTTCATAGATAAGTAGGGCCAGGACAGCGTAGAACATGCCATAATAAATCCGGTTCACAACGGAACGAAGACTCATTCCACCTTCCATAAGATAGCGGGCTTCTTCCATGCTTTGCTCTGCCTGATCCAATCTGTGTCCGGCGAGGGACATTTGTTTCTCTTCTGAACTCATAAGGGAACTCCCTCTCGCTGGATAACTTTATAGATCGGAGCTTCGGACAACGGGCCTTCTTCCAGTTCATCTTTGCCAAAGTATAAGGCGGAAATAAAGACATCGTGTTCGAGATTTAACTGAAAGATGATATTGTCTATTTCTGCAACCATCGCCTGGTCATATTCAGGGATTTCGATCATGACGTCCAAATCGGAATCGTGCATTCCCTCATCCCTCGCCTTCGATCCGAAAAGGCGGAAATCAATAACCGGATACCGATTAAATAAAACCTCGCGCAACACCTCTAATGCTCGTTTTTCATTTTCTGCGAGCTTCATGGCTTCCCCCTGATCACTAATGGTGGGACACAATCATATAACTCTATATTCTTGATAAACTTTTTTATGCTTGAAGTCTACGGGAAAGATCTTTGAGTGTCAAGAAAAGATAGGAAGTAGAGGGGAACTTTCCATCCATTATATGATATCAGATAATGGCATAGTAGCATATTTTATCGAAGAAAAAACAAGGCGTCAAAAGTCGCATGTTTCGACCGGGATTCAATAAGCCCTAAGCATCTGGGGATTGTCGCTTTGTATTTGCAGTCGAGTGAGCTCGGTTAATGAAATAATGAAGCGGAGAGCGCTGAAGATTAACAAATCTGCTGTTCGCGGTCTAACCGGTACGTTGCTTTACGCCTCCGGTTTCATGTTTCGCCGCTGAACCTGATTTGGGTATGAACTTGATTTTCAGATCACAGCCGACAGCTTGGGCATATTTTTTCAGGGTTGTCAGGGATGGTGCATGCTTTCCAGCAGATTCCAAGCGCGAAACAGCACTTTTTGTCGTTCCCATCAACTCCGCAACCGCCTCTTGGGTGAGACCGGAATTTGAACGTGCTGACAACATCTCGCGAACTAGAGTATATTCTTCTTCCAGGTCATTGTATGCTTTGCTGAATTCTTCACGTTTCTGGGCATTCTTGAGAAATGCCTTATGGTCGTGCGAAACAGGCTCGTATTTTAATTCAACCATTCTGTACCTCCTTCATCCTTTTCCTGGCCATCTTAAGTTCCTGTTCTGGTGTAGCCGGTGTTTTCTTGACAAACGCATGAAGAATTACAACACGTTGACCGATGATAAAACAGTGAAACACCCGTCCAATGCCTTCGCGACCTCGGGGCCTCAATTCAAAAAGACCGCTGCCCATTGCACGTGAATGCGGCATGCGCAAATTCGGCCCAAACTCCATCAACAACTCCACAATCCGTGCATAATCTGCCAATATACCGCCTGGCCAGCTCTCGATCTCAGCTTGAACCCGAGAATGGAAGTAGGTGATGGAATAACTCATGGCGGGTAGGTTAGCATATATGCTAACACGTGTCAACGGCAATTTCTCAAACCCTGCCTAATCATTTTGGCCGGCGCGTTTATCATCACACTTGTAATATTAACAATCGTGCTGACGACCAATGCCTCTTTTCTTTCTGCGCAGAATGGAGCAATCAAAAAACAGCGACAACTTGCAGAAGCCTCACTGCGGAAGGTCAATGCGCCAATGGGAGCATACGAGCGCGTGCCGGGAGGCTGGCGGCATGTGGAATCAGGGAAGGTGTACAAAGATGGAAAGTAAAAAAGTATGCACTTTATATTGAATGTTCAGCACTATCTTATGAAGGAGTTACCTAATGCGCTCGCAATGTAAAGATTGCCCCTACATGCCCAAAAAGATAGAATCCGGCGCATGCCGGAGAGTTCGATCGGAAAGGGAAAAATGCAAAATGTACGAACTATGCGAAGCGCCCTTCTGCCCTCTCGATCCAAATAGCTTAAGTATCTGGTATGCCGGAGAGGAAATCTGCCGGGACCGCGGGCATAGAAATCTCCCCCTGGTACAGGCGCAATTCAAACTCGTAAAAGTGGCTCCTACAGGTTACTTCACTCTGGAGATGCTTAAGAGGAATTGTATCATCAAAACAGGTATACTGGGGCTCGATCCGGACAAAGAAGAAAAACATCAACTTCAGTTATGGCTAAAAAACCACCCGGAGAAGCAGGAAATTACGGAAGAAGAACGAGAAAAACGCCGGGAATTGATGAAGAAGAATTTCGACGACAAGAAATAACCGGTGCTCCAGAGGGTTCGGATATATTTTCGAAGTGGCATTTCGTCCGAGAGATTTGACAAATTTTGTGCCTTTTGTCCGGCGCGAATCGGAAAAATTATTTTGGGTAGGGGTAAAGGCAGGGGTAGGAGGTTGAGACCCCTTAAAGCCGATTTAAAACGGTCGCAAATGGAGAAATGTGAAAACAAGCAAATCACATAATAATTACGGAACCTTAAAGCAATATTACCGTATTGATGAGGTTGCTGATTACTTTTCCATTTCCAAACCCACCGTCTATCGGCTCATCTCCGCTGGGGATATCCAGGTAATAAAGATCCGGCAATGTCTCCGCGTATCCGCACAAGAAATCAAAAGACTGGAAAAGCATTTTAAATTTGATGTATTTAAGTAAGCGAAAATACCGATAGTTCTGAATCTTCAGGACAAATAGAAAGGGGGCGGCATGACACAAATTAAATTTTCACATATTTATCAAAAATTACTTGATAGCCATAATGACGCCGTGGACACGGCAACACTTCTGCATGTGAATATAATCGAGCTTTCAGAAGCCCATCAATCTTTTATCGCCTACGATACCGATGATGGTAAATATAAACTGCCCGACAAGGGCAAGTATCTTATGCTGCTTTTTCTCAAACCGCACGAATCATATGTAACCGATAAAAACATTTTCACGACGCTGCGGCGATATACTCCTGAAAAACACAGGTATTACATGGAACAAAGAGATAAGGTTTTTAATATTGTCCTGGAGTCAAAGGGGAATTGAAGATGGTGATATTTCAAGTAATTTTATCAATAGTTCTATGTTTTGGGGCAATCAATCTTTTTAATTCTGTTCCCGCAACGGCAGATGAAGATTCAAAGACCTGCGCTAATATAAAAGGGTTGTTCTCGCTAAAGGCGGAATCAGTAAGGAACTTCCAAGCATGTATAAAGCAGCAACCACAGACATCAAGATTGCCTTGTTTGGCTTTACCATGTAGTACTTTTATGAACGGTGAACGTGTTTATGGTAAGATGTTTTTACTCGGTGTGTGTGAGTTGACTGTTGGCCAATGCCAGTTACGCGTATCTTCCGAAGCGGGACTTCTCGTTTGAAATTCCTGAATGAAAAATAATGTCAATTCCTCAATATTTCTGCTATGGATGACAGAGATATAAATGTCTCTGTTCTAGTTCTATGGACGGGCTGGAGCAACCGATACACGGTTGAGATAAAGTGGCGTCGCCGGGAAAGCAGGCAACAAACGGAGATAATTAACGGCAGCCTGCGATGTCAGAAGTAACTGCTCTAACAGGCTCAAAATGTTTTAATCAAGAACCCTACGCAAAGCCTGCTAATAAGAGTGTAGCATGGTCTTTGGTGAGTGATATTTGTTTTCAGGGGAGTAAGGTCATTCATGAATATTCCTGTTTTCGCCCCCGGTGCTCGGGTTTTGATCAGAGATGCGGAATGGCTTGTCCGCAAAGTGGATCGCACCGCCAATAACCGCCAGGCTGTTTCTGTAATCGGTCTTTCCCAGATCGTCAAAGACCGGGAGGCCATTTTTCTCGAAGAGATTGATCAGATTGAACTCCTCAATCCTGCCGACACAGATCTTGTTGCCGATACCTCCAGCTTCTACCGGAATTCCATCCTTTTTATGGAAAGCCTCCTGCGGCAGACTCCGCCAACCGATGA
Organism: Syntrophus sp. (in: bacteria); assembly: GCA_025355725.1. Taxonomy (GTDB): domain Bacteria; phylum Desulfobacterota; class Syntrophia; order Syntrophales; family UBA8958; genus UBA8958. Next base: position 8,395 of record JANXZC010000017.1, on the reverse strand, counting down.
GCATCTCTACATCGGCTATCAGGGGGCCATGGACGTGGTGCCCTATCAGCTTGATCCGGCCATTCAGGCCTTGCAACAGCCTCGTCAGCGCATTCTGATGGCTGATGCCGTCGGCCTAGGCAAGACCATAGAGGCTGGCATTCTTCTGTCCGAACTCATCCGCCGGGGCAAAGGCAAACGCATCCTGGTTTTGACGGTGAAAAGCATGCTCACCCAGTTCCAGAAAGAACTTTGGAGTCGCTTTACTATTCCTCTGACACGTCTTGATTCCGTGGGTATTCAGAGGGTGCGTTCCCGCATCCCCACAAATCACAATCCTTTTTACTACTTTGACCGGGCCATCATCTCCATCGACACGCTTAAGCAGGATGCCGAATATCGCACCTATCTGGAAAAATGCTACTGGGATATCATCGTCATCGACGAAGCGCACAACGTGGCCGCACGAGGCAACGACTCCGCCTCCCTTTCTATGCGTTATCGGTTGGCCAATCTTCTCAAACACCGTTCCGATACCCTGATCATGCTCTCAGCCACACCGCATGACGGCAAGCCCAGGGCATTCGCCAGCCTGATGAACATGCTCAATCCGACGGCCATTGCCAATCAGGAAGATTACGGTCCCGACGATATCAAAGGCCTCTTCATCCGCCGTTTCAAAAAAGATATCAAGGATCAGGTGGCAAAATCTTTCATGGAGAGGAAGATTTCCGTGGCCAAGTGCCAGGCTTCAGCGGCCGAAGAAGCCGCCTTCGATGTTTTTACCCGGCTGAATTTCACCCGCCTGGATCAGCGGCGCACAGCAGGGAAGCTCTTCAAGACAACACTGGAGAAGTCTCTGTTTTCCAGCCCAGCGGCCTGCCTGCAAACGATTCAACACCGGATCAGCCGACTGCAAAATGAAGAGAGTGAAGAAGCGGCAAAAGACATCCAATCTCTGAAAGAACTGGCAGACAATCTCCAGCCTATCGCCTCCAACAATTTCAGCAAGTATCAGAAACTTCTGTCTGTCATCCGGGATTCGCTTCATGGTTTTGGCTGGACAGGCAAAGATACAAGTGATCGCCTGGTTATCTTTACGGAACGGATCGAGACGCTGAAATTCCTGAGCGAACATTTACCAAAAGATTTGGGACTCAAGGAAGACAGGTTCGCCATCCTTCACGGCGGTCTGCCCGATGTGGATCAGCAGAAAATCGTGGAAGACTTTGGTCGCGAAGAGGCCCCCGTCCGCCTGCTTCTGGCCTCTGATGTGGCCTCCGAGGGGATCAATCTTCATTTCCTCTGTCACAAGATGATCCACTTCGATATTCCCTGGTCCTTCATGTGTTTCCAGCAACGCAATGGCAGAATTGACCGCTACGGTCAGGAGCGTGAGCCCCGGATCGTCTATCTGATGACTGAAAGCGTCAGTGAAAAGATCAAGGGTGACAACCGGATTCTGGAATTGCTGATTACGAAAGACGAACAGGCCGTGAAGAACATCGGCGACCCCTCGGCGCTGATGGGCGTGTATGATATGGAGGAAGAGGAAAACATCACCGCCGCCGCCATTGAAGCCGGGGCAAATACCGATGATTTTGAAAAACTGTTGGCGAAAGCACCTAAGGATCCCCTCGGCCTTCTCATGGGCGACGAGGTCATTCCCAAGGGCGAATTCGTTGCCAAGGCTGAACGGCGTATGCCCACTCTCTTTACAGATGATTATTCATTTTTCCGTGAAGCCGTCGGGTATTTGAAAAGCTCCCAGCCCATGCAGACAGTATTTGACGATAACGCCCAGACGGTCAATTTCGCCGTCCCTCTGAATATGAAACGGGAGCTGGAACAGCGGTTTCGTTTTCTGCCACGGGAGATCTGGCCGGAAAGCGGCGAGTTCACCCTTTCCGCTGATCGGGCAGCGATTATGAACGAAATCAAGCGAACCCGCAAGGAAGAGGACACCTGGCCGAAGCTTCAGCTTCTCTGGGATCTCCATCCCGTGATGCGTTGGCTGACCGATAAACTCCTCGCCATCTTTGGCCGTCAGCAGGCGTCTGTCCTGACCCTTTCCGATAAATTGCAGGTGGGGGAAACCATTTTCATCCTTTACGGGATCATACCCAACCGGAAAAGCCAGCCCCTGATTGCCTCCTGGATGGGTGTGCGATTTCTTTCCGGTAAATTTGACGCTGTCCTGGACTTTCAGGATATCCTGGCGCAAACATCACTGGATCGTAACAAAATACCCAACCAGAATAAACCATTTGATAAAGAACGCCTCAAAAAGCTGCTTTCCATCGCCATTGCCAAAGGTGAGGACCAGATGCATGAAAGCCGCCTCGCATTTGAAACGGCCATCGATGTGAAACTCAATGCGCAACTCAAAGAGCTGGATCGCTTAAAGCAGAAGCAATACGGCCAACTGGAATTGGATTTTGGCGATGCAGCAGCAAATTCCCGCACCCTGGATAAAAAGCAACAGAAGCAGCGGGAAATCGACCGTATCTTTGATGAATACTGGAGCTGGATTGAAAACTCCCTGCTCACGGAGGACGTCCCCTATATCCGGGTGGTCGCCGTCCTGAAAGGAGAGGATTGATGGCTCTGGATTTGACTGGCATCAGCAATGAAAACGAATTCTACACCCATCACTACCTGACGGCCATCCTGGAAAATGATCTGAAAGGGTTCTTCGGTAAGTGGGAGGAACTAGAGGCGCAAACGGGCGTCAAGCCGCCCTATGACCGCTTGGCCCGCCTGCACCGGGATTATTTTGCCTTGCGCAACCGGATGGAGCGCCTCCGCAAACCGGAGGAGATCCTGGCGGCCCAGCGGGAATTCCTGCCCGAACTTCTCTCCGTTTTTGACTATGACTTCGCCCCGGATCTGAAAGAACTGGATTCCGGGGCCGTTATCCCCATTATCGCTGAGGTCCGTAAGAAGAACGGCGCGCCGGACATCTGGATCGTTGAGACAATCAGTCCGGTTACGGAAAATACAGATCCCCTGGAAAGCTCCTTTATGCCTGCCCAGTATGAAAGCGTCGAAACAGACAGAATGCTTCCAGATGTCTCACTCACAGAAATCATCACCAAACAAATCTTCACGCTGGCCGAGCCGCCTCGCTGGATCATCCTGCTGAGTTTCTCCCATGTGATCCTGCTGGATCGCAGCAAATGGAATGAACGGCGCTTTCTGCGCTTCGACCTGACGGAAATCCTCAGTCGCCGCGTGTCAGCCACGCTGCGGGCGATGTCGGCTCTGCTGCACAGGGATAGCATTTGTCCGGAAGATGGCATCAGCCTGCTGGACACGCTGGATGAGAGTTCGCACAAACACGCCTTCGCCGTTTCGGAAGACCTGAAATATTCCGCTCGCGAGGCCGTGGAGATTCTGGGAAACGAAGCCGTGTACTACATCCGCAGCAAAAGAAAAGAGGGTGTTTTCGGGGAGCGGGGCGGTGAAGCCCTTGACGAGCAGCAGCTCACCCGTGAATGCCTCCGCTATCTCTACCGCCTGCTGTTCCTCTTCTACATCGAGGCACGGCCGGAGCTGGGCTACGCTCCCATGAACAGCGAAGAATACCGCACCGGCTACAGCCTGGAAGATCTCAGAGATTTGGAATTGCAGCCGCTGACGGAAGAACCCTCGCAGAATGGAACTTTCATCAATGATTCTCTCCAGACCCTCTTCCATCTCATTTTTGAGGGCTTCAACCATGAATCAAAGACAGTGGAAATGGCCTTCACGGAACAACGTCCTGTCTTTCGCCTCTTCCCTCTGAGCAGTCATCTTTTCGACCCGGCCCGGACGCCCATTCTCAACGGTGTGAAATTCCGGAATGTTGAACTTCAGAAAGTCCTTGCCCTTCTTTCCCTCTCCCGCGAGAGAGGAGGCAACAAACGGCGCGGACGGATCAGCTATGCCCAGCTTGGCATCAACCAACTCGGCGCCGTCTATGAAGGGCTTCTTTCCTACAGCGGCTTCTTTGCCAAAACGGATCTTTATGAAGTCAAAAAGGCGGGGACGGAGGTCAACGAGTTAGATGCGGCCTTCTTTGTCAACGCCGATGATTTCCAGCAATATGAAGATGCAGAACGGGTCTTCAATTCCGACGGTACGCACAAGATCTATCCCCGTGGCACATTCATTTACCGCCTGGCGGGGCGCAACCGGGAAAAAACGGCCTCCTACTACACGCCGGAAGTGCTGACCCGCTGCCTGGTCAAGTACGCCCTGAAAGAACTTCTGAAAGATAAAAAGGCGGATGAGATTCTGATCCTTACCGTCTGCGAGCTTGCCATGGGGAGCGCGGCCTTCCTCAACGAGGCGATCAACCAGTTGGCAGAAGCGTATCTGGAGAGAAAACAAAAAGAAACGGGCGAGACCATTGCCCATGATGCCTACACCAGTGAAAAGCAGAAAGTCAAAGCCTTTATTGCCGACAACAATGTTTTCGGCGTGGACTTAAACCCGGTAGCGGTGGAACTGGCGGAAGTCTCCCTCTGGCTCAATGCCATGCACATTTCAGCTCCCTCGCCCCTTGCGGGAGAGGGCCGGGGTGAGGGGGAGACCGCCCCGATCATCCCCTGGTTCGGCAATCAGCTGGTTTGCGGCAACTCTCTTATCGGTGCAAGGCGTCAGGTTTTCACCGCCGAACTCCTCGAAGAAAACCGTAAAGGCAAAAAGACTTGGCTGGATGTCGTGCCGGAGCGGGTTACCATAGGAAAACCCCGTCCGCCCAAAACGATCTGGCATTTTCTTCTCCCCGATGGCGGCATGGCCAATTACACCGACAAGATCGTCCGGGGCATGGCAAAAAAAGAAACGGCTGCCATCCGCGAGTGGCGGCAGAGCTTTATCAAACCCTTCAAGCAAGGCGAGATCGAAACCTTGATCCGCCTCTCCGGCGCGGTGGATAAACTCTGGCAGCGCCATGTGGAACAGTGCCGCAATGTCCGGGAACGCACCCGCGATGCCTACCGTTTTTTTGGCTATGATGACGGAAATCGTTACAAGCATCGCCTGACGACCAAAGAAAAGGACGATATCTACAACAAGGAGCTTCTGTCGGAAAACGTCCCCAACTCCAGCCCCTACCGGCGGCTGAAATTGGTCATGGATTACTGGTGCTCCCTGTGGTTCTGGCCAATCCAGGAAGCAGATAAGCTCCCCTCACGGGATGAATTCCTCATGGATATGACTCTGATTTTGGAAGGGACTCTCTATGAAGCCGTTGCGGCTACAGGTGAACAGTTGCAGCTTATTCCCAACAACCGCCCGACGCAGGCTGATCTGGATTACACCAATGAATTTGGTTTCGTCAATGTGGACGCCCTCTGCGACGAGAAAGACGGGATTGCGCGCCTCGCCCTGGTTCGTGACCTCGAAGCGAAGCATCACTTTCACCACTGGGAACTGGTCTTTGCCGACATCTTTGCCGACCGTGGCGGCTTTGATCTCAACATCGGCAATCCGCCGTGGATTAAGGTCGAATGGAATGAAGGGGGGTTAATCGGCGACCATGATCCGTTGTTCGTCATCCGAAACGTCTCGGCATCACAATTAGCCGTAATGCGCGAGGAGGCGATCAAAAAACGGGGTATCCTGAATGAATATCTTGGCGAATATGTTGCATTTGAAGGGATGTCAAATTTCCTAAATGCGGATCAAAATTATTCTATTCTAAGAGGTTCAAAAGCAAACCTTTACAAGTGCTTTCTGCCCCAGGCGTGGTATATCGGTACAGAGCATTGCGTATCCGGCTTTCTGCACCCGGAAGGGGTTTACGATGATCCGGATGGGGGAAGATTAAGGGAAGAGATATACACGCGGCTCCGGTATCATTTCCAGTTTCAGAATGAGCTGCGCCTTTTTAGAGATGTGGATCACCACGTGAAATTCAGCGTCAATATCGGCGCTGCCCAAACTGAAAAGGCGGTATGGTTTTCCCATCTTGCAAATCTCTTCTCCGTCGCCACTGTCGATGCCTGTTTTCGGCACACAGGTAGCAGTCCCATCGGCGGCATCAAGGATGACAATAACGACTGGAATCTGATCGGTCACCAGGATCGGATCATCATTGTTGATGAAGAAACGCTGGGGATTTGTGCCAAACTTTACGATGAAAAGGGGACAACTTCCCTTTGTGCCCGCCTGCCCGTAATCCACTCCCGACAGGTCATTGAGGTCCTAAAGAAATTTGCCGCCCAACCGAAACGTCTGGGCGACCTGGAGGGGGGATTTTATTCAACACAAATGTGGAACGAAGTTAATGCCCAGAAGGACTACACAATTAAGCGTTCAACACAATTTGCCGAAACAGCGGGAAACTGGATACTCTCCGGTCCCCATTTCTATGTAGCTAATCCCTTCAACAAGACACCCCGGAAAGACAGTTATCTCAACGCTGACTATGATCCCATTAATTTGAATGATATTCCCAATGATTACCTGCCTCGGACCAATTATATACCGGCATGCGATCTCATTGATTATCAACAAAGAATCGCTACTCTACCGTGGAATAAAAGATTTTACGTTACTGATTATTATCGTCTTGTTTACCGCGCTATGCTATCGCCGTCAACGGAGCGGACACTCATTGGTGCAATTGCACCAAAAAGCGTTGGACACATAAATGGCTGTCGAAGCTATTGTTTCATTGAAGATAAAATAACCGAGTTTTTGGTTTTTGGTGCTTTTACATTTTCCTTACCTTTCGATTTCTTTATAAAAATTACTGGTAGATCCAATCTACACCAATTACTTGATGAATTTCCTCTTTTGTTCAAAAAACAATATGTGTTGAGGTTAATGTGTGGGACTCTAATACTCAACTGCCTTACCACCCACTACGCCGATCTGTGGGATGAATGCTGGGATGAAGCCTTCTGTGAGGAACGCTGGACGAAGGACGATCCCCGTCTGGACAACGGCAAATTCACCAACCTCACTCCAAAGTGGCAGCGCAACTGCGCCCTCCGGACGGACTACGAACGGCGGCAGGCCCTCGTGGAGATTGACGTCCTGGCGGCGATAGCCCTGGGTCTCACCCTCGAAGAACTCTGTACAATCTACCGAATCCAGTTCCCCGTTCTGCGGCAGAACGAAAACGACACCTGGTATGACCAAAACGGCCGCATTGTCTTCACGGTCAGCAAAGGCCTCCCCGGTGTCGGCTACTCCCGCCCGGAATGGAACGAGATCAAAGATATGCAATCGGGAACCGTCTCCCGCACCATCACGGACGACACCCTCCCCGGCGGCCCCCGCGAGCGCACCATCACCTACACCGCCCCCTTCGACCGTTGCAACCGCGAAGCCGATTACGCCACCGCCTGGGCCGCTTTCGAGAAACGGGGGATAAAATATTGAACATTACTGATATCGCTGAGTATGTATGGGAAAAAAGTAAAACTATCGACTTTGGTTCCAAGGATCAATGGCCTCAAGATTTGTTCACAAAGAAGTGGGCTAAAGGACAACCATTCGAAGATGTTTGGAATAAATCTGGCGCTGGCTGGTACTGGTTTCTCTTAGGTATGCCCTATGAAGAAATGCACAAACTACAAAAACCGGCTTCATTGCCAGAAAGCGGTTGTGACATAGGGGCAATGACTCATAATAACAAGGACATTTTCAAGGATACTCTTTTGTGTGCCTTCGAATCGGGAATGACCGTTGTATATAATGGGCATGAAAAAAATGTAACAGCGAGAATCAGGTCTCATTTTTCTCTGAATAATAATCGCACGGGTGCGCTGGGAATTATGCACTATCCGTTAAGCAAGCAACAGTGGCAGGTCAAATTCTTTTCAACGCCATGCTTTAAAGAGATTAACGACGGCGACAAGAAACAAATTGAATTACTGATGAACGCATCTACTGGTAGATGCGCCGTGGAATCTGCATGGCGCGCAAAATACGGTTGGCCAATACTATGCAAAGAGTAACAAGCATTCAGGTTCTAAAGCGTGAACTAAAAAGGTTATGGACGTAGCGTTAGGTATCCATAGATTTATATTTCAAATTGTTGTCACTGAAAGAAGGAGTGAAGATGATCGTTCAGGAGTTCAAGAGGCAACTTGCTAAGCTAGGCATAGGTCCAGGCGCAAAGTGGCGAAAAGTCGATTTACATGTCCATATGCCTGGGTCCGCAGACTATGAATATAAACAGGCTGATGCGTTTGAACAGCTGGGACGCGCCTTGACAGAGGCAGAGTTGGATGTTGCCGTCATCCTTAAGCATCAAGCAATGCCAACGCGACAAGAATTACAATCCCTTCAAAAGTACTGTCCCCGAACCTTTCTCATTCCTGGTGCTGAGATTAATGTACTGGTTGACGCACTCTTCAAGAAAATTGGAAAAGATTATTATTTTCACTGCATCGTCGCGGTAGATCCGCAGCAG
>JANXZC010000178.1 GCA_025355725.1 Syntrophus sp. (in: bacteria) | reverse complement strand
CGGAAAGCGGGTTGATATCGAAACCATTTACCGGGAAGGTATCTCCCGGATCACCCGGCAGGATATCGAATTTGCCAGGGAGTTCGGCTATCGCATCAAACTGCTGGCTCTTGCCTTTGAGCGGGGGGATCTTGTGGAGGCGCGTATTCATCCAACAATGATCCCCTTCGATCACATTCTGGCCAATGTAAACAGTAATTACAACGCCTTTCATATCATCGGCAGCGCTTCCGGTTCGGTATTCCTCTATGGCCAAGGGGCGGGGATGATGCCCACGGCTAGCGCCGTCTTAAGCGATATCGTTGATATATCGAGAGGAATTCTTCATGATGTATCCCGTCTTGTGCCATATCGATCTCTCGGGGAAGATATTATTGACGATATCCGTCTGGTTCCATTTTCGGAGATCCAAACGAATTACTATTTCCGTTTTATGGCCGCAGATAAGGCGGGCGTCCTCTCCAAAATAGCCGGAATTCTGGGGGAGATGAATATCAGCATTGCCTCGGTGATTCAGAAGGGACGTAAAGAAGAAGGCGCAGTGCCCGTGGTGATGACCACCCACAAGGCCCGGGAGCGGGATGTCCAGGAGGCCCTGCAGCGGATCGATCAATTGGACATAGTTCATGAACCTACCGTTTTCATACGCATTGAGGATGAGAGGTTTTGATGAAGTATATTGTATTGCTGGGTGACGGGATGGCCGATTACCCGGTGGATGAACTGGGAGGTAAGACGCCACTGGAGGCAGCCCGGACGGTCAATATGGATTTCATGGCCGGAGAAGGAACCCTGGGGCTCGTAGATACGATTCCCAGGGGGTTCAAGCCGGGCAGCGACGTCGCCAATCTTACCGTCCTCGGTTATGACCCCGGAACCTGTTACTCCGGTCGGGGGCCCCTGGAAGCAGCCAACATGGGCATTGTTCTTGGTCCTCAGGATGTCGCCTTCCGCTGCAATCTGATCGCCTTGGGCGGGGGGGATGACCCGATCATGGATGATTTTACCGCAGGTCATATTACCAGCGCCGAAGCGGCAACGATCATCCGCGACCTCGACCATGAATTGGGAAACAAGGATTTTCAATTCTTTCCCGGGGTAAGTTACCGCCACCTGCTTGTATGGCGTAACGGCGAAGAGAAAATGACTACAACGCCACCCCATGACATAACCGGGCAAAGGACAAACGCTTATCTGCCACTGGGAGAGGGTTCCGGAGCAATCAAGTCCCTAATGAAAGAGGCTAAGGGGGTACTGGAAAGGCACCCTGTTAATCTCGACAGGATAGATCGGGGGGGAAAACCGGCCAATGCCATCTGGTTATGGGGGCAGGGCAGGGCTCCCCGGATGGACAAACTTACCGATCGCTATCAAATCACCGGCGGGATAATCTCGGCGGTGGATCTCCTCAATGGCATCGGTATTTATGCCGGCCTCATCCCTATTCGTGTTGAAGGGGCAACCGGCTACACGGACACCAATTATGTCGGCAAGGCACAAAAGGCTCTCGCCGCACTCAAGGAACTGGATTTTGTGTTTGTACACGTGGAGGCCCCGGATGAAATGGGCCATGAAGGGAACTTAGCGGGAAAGATAAAGGCAATCGAGGATTTCGATGAAAAGGTCGTCGGTACGGTCCTCCAGGGGATACATGAACTGGGAGATGTGCGGGTCATGGTTCTTAGCGACCATCCCACACCGTTGATCATGCGCACCCATGCCGCCGACCCCAGTCCCTTCGCCATATATTCTTCCGTCAGTTCTGAAAACCGCCGTTCCGGTTTATCCTATGGAGAGACGACGGCCAAGACTTCGGGGTTGATAGTTAGTCCCGGTTACAACCTGATGGACCTATTTATCAAGATAGAATAATTTAACAGGAGCGAAAAATGTCAAATAAGGCGGCAAAGCAGGAAATAACGGAACCGGACAAGATACAGGTGCTCTTGGGGCAAGTAAGGGACTATGTCCTGACCCACAAGCGAAATATCGCCGTTGCAACGACCATCGTATTGGCAGTGTTCGTATTGATAGGAGGGTGGGCCTACTACCGGCAAACGGAAGAAACAAAGGCAATGAACCTCTACAATAAGGCAGTTATGGATACAATCCGGATCAGAATGGCTGGTCAGGATGCGACCGCCGCTGTCAAACCCTTGCAGGATGTAATGGAGAAATATCCATCCACAGAAGCAGCTACACTGGCGCGGTACCGGATCGGGAACGCCTATCTCAACGCCGGTCAAATCGATGCGGCGTTAAAGGCTTTTCAGGGATATCTCAAGGAAAAATCGGGTGAAAACGAGTTGACCGTCCTAGTTTACAACGGCATGGGAAATTGCTACGAAGTTAAGAAGGATTATAAGAACGCCTTGGTGCAGTACGAAATGGCCTTGAACGCCAAGGCAGGTAAACCCTTTGCAGGAGATATTCTGGCAAATCTTGCCAGAACCTATGAAGCCATGAAGGATAATAAAAAGGCTGTCGAATATTACCAGAAATCAATGGATAAAACAAATGATCCGGCGATGAAGCTTATCATCGGAAGAAAAATTGCTATCCTTGGATAGCAAACACCGGGGAGCATATCTATGAAAGTGTTGATGTCAGGAAATGAGGCCATCGCCAGAGGCGCTTATGAATGGGGCATACGGTTCGGAGTAGGATATCCAGGAACGCCGAGCACGGAAATTCTTGAGGAATTTTCAAAATATGACGGCGTTTATGCCGAGTGGGCCCCCAATGAAAAGGTCGCCCTCGAAGTAGGGATCGGTGCCGCGGTGGCCGGCGCCAGAGCCATTGTCACCATGAAGCATGTCGGGGTAAATGTCGCTGCCGATCCCCTGTTTACGGTAAGTTATACGGGTACTAACGGCGCCCTGGTCATCATCACGGCCGACGACCCTTCTCTCCACAGCTCCCAGAACGAACAGGATAACCGCAACTATGCAAAATTCGCTAAGATTCCCATGCTCGAACCTGCGGACAGTCAGGAAGCGAAGGAATTCATTAAGATTGCCTTTGCCCTCAGCGAGAAGTTCGATACCCCTGTTTTCCTGCGCACCACGACCAGGGTATCCCATTCCAAGTCGGTGGTGATCATTGAAGATCCTCTGCCTGGGGAAGACAAGACAGAGATTCGCATCACACCTTCAAAGTATGTCATGGTGCCGGCAATGGCCAGGCTCAGGCGTTTGGAGGTGGAAAAGCGTACGCAGGCACTGCGGGAATATGCGGAGACCTTTGGTGAAAACAGGATGGAGATTAACAGTACCGAGGTGGGAGTCATCACCGCCGGGATGCCTTACAATTATACCAAAGACGTCTTCCCGGAATTCTCCTATCTCAAACTGGGCATGGTCCATCCCCTGCCGGAAAAGCTCATTCGCGAATTTGCGGCAAAGGTAAAAAAGCTCTATGTCATAGAAGAATTAGATCCGTTTATAGAGGAGCAGATCCGGGCGATGGGACTTGTGGTAGCGGGCAAAGATGTCTTTCCTTTCACTAATGAATTCGATCCCGGGGTCGTCGAGACCGCTCTCAAAGGTAAAAAACCGACTACCGTCAGACTGCCCGAGGTCGCGATTCCCCCCCGACCGCCGAATCTCTGCCCAGGCTGCCCGCATCGGGGACTTTTCCATGTACTGGGAAAACTCAAGACATTTGTGGCAGGGGATATAGGCTGCTACACCCTTTCTTTCATGAAGCCCTTAGAGGGAATGCACTCGTGTATTTGCATGGGGGCCAGTATCGGTATGGCCCACGGGATGAGCAAGGCGTTGAAGGAAAAAGGAAAGGGAAAGGTTGTTGGGGTTATAGGAGATGGGACCTTTCTTCATTCGGGTATAACTCCCCTCCTCAATATGGCCTATAACCAGGGTGAGGCCGTCATCGTTATCTGTGACAATAGGACCACGGCCATGACGGGGATGCAGGAACATCCGGGTACCGGCTACACCCTCCAGGGCGCAAAGGCCAAGGAACTCGACATATTCGCCCTGGCTAAAGTCCTCGGAATCGACAGTGTACGGGTCATCGACCCTTATGATATCAAGAATACGAGAGAAGTCATGCGTGAAGAGCTTGCCAGACCAGGTTCCTCTGTCGTCATTTCCCGTCGTTCCTGTGTCCTTTTCAAAAGACACCAGACGGAAATCCGCAAGCCCCTGCGCGTCGATGTAAACAAATGTGTCGGCTGCCGAAACTGCATCGGATTGGGTTGCCCGCCCATCGCCTGGCGTAAGTTCGCGGATATGCCTGCCGATCAGGTTATCAAAAATGCCAAGAAGCAGGAAGGCAATTCCTTTATTGACGCCGATTTGTGTACCGGCTGTACAATCTGCCAGCAAGTCTGCAAAGTCGGCGCCATTGTGGAGGTGGAATGAATCATGTCTAAAAAATCAAGTATAGAGAAAATTAACCCGACGGAAGTCAAAAGCGTTCTCATGGCAGGCGTCGGCGGGCAGGGTATCCTGCGGGCCAGCGATATTCTCTGCCTGGTCATGATGGAATCGGGTATGGACGTCAAGAAAAGTGAGGTCCACGGCATGGCCCAGCGCGGGGGGTGCGTGACCAGTCACGTCCGCTATGGCAGCAAAGTCTATTCCCCTATTGAACGTAAAGGGAATGTCGATATTCTCCTGGCCTTTGAAAAACTGGAATCCCTGCGCTATTTGGATTACCTCAAACCGGACAGTAGAATTATCATCAATGAGCTTGAGCTTTATCCCCCGGCGGTCAATCTAGGGGATATGACCTATCCGGGGCAGGCCATTGATCTTGTCAAGGAATCATTTAAAACGGTAAAAGTGGTAAAAGCACATGAAATCGCTCGTAAAGCAGGAAATCTACGGGCAGAAAACACCGCCCTCTTGGGCGTCCTGTCTCAATGGCTGGATCTGGAGATCACGATGTGGGAAAAAATCATCTGGGAGGTCTTTCCTAAGAAAGTCGTCGATGCCAACCTGAAGGCTTTCCATCTGGGAAGGGCGGCTTAAGAGAAAAACAATTTTGGTAAAGACTTCGATTAGCTCTCTGAGCCGTTGTTGCGTGTGTTTTTGGTAGGCTTAACTTCATTCTTCTGCCGTTGGTCAATGCGGTAGATGCTGCCCTCATCCTGTTTGGAAAGCGATTTCATGGCCGAGGCGACGCCGGTCATCTCACCGTAATGACAAAAAGCGCGTAGGTGACTGCCCGTAATGCCAATCGAGATGCCAATGACAGGAAAAGTGCGTTCTTTACCTTGGCGATCCTTTGAAAAGATAACTCCCTTTTGTCTGTCTTCCTCATCATAAAAGGTGGGAATGATCTGATCGAAAGCTCTGATTATATGTGCTGAGGTCTCGGTGATCAACGGGGGCGCCATTATGAAGACATAATCATCCCCCCCTATATGGCCCACAAAATTATCTTTGTTCTGTTTTTCATTAACCAGATTTAGAATCAGCCGTCCCGTAAACTTTATCACCTCATCACCACGAGAAAATCCATACTTGTCGTTATAGGGTTTGAAATAATCAAGATCCGCATAGGCCAGGGCAAAGGATTCCTTCCGATCGAGGCGGTCCTGGATTTGACGGTTGATGGCATTATTGCCGGGAAGTCTGGTAAGGGGGTTTAATTCGACGATTCGCTTCGCCCTGCAAATACACAAGTTAACACGGGTGATAATTTCCTGTTCAAGCATTTTCCGGAAAATATAATCTTCAACATGGATGGTTTTCAGCAGTTCTAACTGGCCTGGATCATCGAAAATCGCCAGGACGGGGAGCTGGCTGAAGATGGGATCTTCCTTAAGCTGATTCAAAAGGGAAATGCATGATGACTTTGTGGAGCGGATATCAAGAATCATCAGTTCGGGAATAGTGGTGTATATGTAGTCCAGAGCAGCGGGCATTGTTCTAAAGACGATCAATTGATGATCCTGCTTCAGAAATCGTTCCAGCATGGTGAAAACGATGGGGTCTTGAGACAAAATGGCGACAGTGTTCATAGCCGATCCATCATTCCGTTGAATCATAAATTGCGTCAGTTGCGTCGTCTATTTTCAGCAGAATTTCCTTGATATCGACATCGGACAGGCTCAGAAGATCGAAGGCCTGCGTGTTCAGATCAGGAACATAGGAATCGCCCGCAAATCCAATGCCGCGGGCGCGAACAATAATGTCGGCAACGTGGATGATGGCCGTTTCCAGGGGGGCGATTTTGGAGAGAGAGGGACGATGGTGGTAAGCAATGACTTCCACAAGATTGCGGGGGAAACGCCATTTTTCCGCAAGCCACATGGCTACTTCGGCATGGCCATCACTGAACACTTTTTTTTCAGCTTCAAAAATCGGAATTTTCGCCTCAGCGGCCCCTTCCATAGCCTTTTCATATTCTTTCTGATATTCAAGCGCAAGGATTGCCTTGCCGATATCATGGAGCAGGCCGGCAATGTAAAACTCTTCCGGATCCTTGCCCCCCTTTTTTTCCGCAATGCAGCGGGTCGCCACGGCGCAACCCACGGAATGGGCCCATAACCCCCTCATCGTCTGTTCCATGATATCGAAGACGGCTATTCCTAAAAGAAGCCCTTTAACGACATTCAATCCCAGCAGCATCACTGCATAGGAAACAGCGGTGATTCGACCCGGGAAACCGTACATGGCGGAGTTTACCATCTTCAGAACCTTAGAGGCCAGGGCGGGATCGCTGGCGATAAAACGACCGATCTCGTCAAGGGTAAGGCTGGGCTTTTCGATGATGTTAGAGATGCGTTGGAGATTACCCGGGACTGTAGGCAAAGAGGAGATGTTTTCAATCCTCGCTTTGCGGACTTTGATGACCATCTCACTTTTCATAGAGCCCCTCAATGTGTTCTCTTAGTATAGCTTTAAGACGAATCATATATGGTCGGTCAACAACCGGCTGAAAACGCGCATCGAGTTGCGCGATAGCGTCCTCTTTCGTTATCTTTTGCCCTTCAGGCGCATCGATGTAAACCCCATCAATGTCCATTTCCTGGACTCTCTCTACCCAGGACTTGGTCAATTCCACCCCCTCGCCGAGTATCACCATGCCATTTTTCATCGTGATGGGCTTCACGATTATCATTCCCGGCTCTAAATCGCTAAGCGGTATCTTTTTAGCCATATATCCTTCCTAATCTCAAAATATATAGCGGTATTTAGGATAAAATTCAGTAATGTCCGGTTAAGTAATTGCATATGCGTTTTGTGAACCAAGTGGCTGATATAACCATACGCCGGTATCGTTG
>JANXZC010000164.1 GCA_025355725.1 Syntrophus sp. (in: bacteria) | reverse complement strand
AGGTATTATAGAAGTCCACGTCGTTTCCAACTAAATCCTCCCCATAAGACTCTATGTAACTGTTTGTCCCGCCGAACACCTCGTCGCTCTTGTAGATAAATTCCTTGCTCCCCAGCATGGACTGGACCGCAACAAGGGACTGATCCGTTTCCTGGTAGATACAAACCTCACCATGCCCGACGGCGTCAAGCTGGCGGTTTCCTACTGGATGCCCAAGTCAAAAAACTCGGGAGAAAAATTTCCCGTCTTCTTCGAAATGAATGGGTACCGGAAGGACGATCTGTGTTATCTGTCCTGGGATTACCCCGTGGGCGCCTATTTTGCGAAGCACGGATATGTGGTCGCGAAAGTGGATCTTCGCGGCACCGGCGACAGCAGCGGGGTGATTCCGGAAGCGGAATATTCCGAACAGGAGCTGTCCGACAGTGTGGAGATCATCAACCAATTCGCCAATAAAGAGTGGTCGAACGGCAAGGTGGGAATGTATGGCCTCTCCTGGGGGGCGTTCAACTCCCTTATGGTCGCCAGGCGCAAACCGCCCGCCCTCAAAGCCATTATGATCGCCCATGCCTCGGATGACCTCTACTATCAGGACGTCCATTTCATCGACGGCGTCATGCACACCGATGTATGGGAAGCGATGATCGACACCTACAATGCCCTCCCGGATACGGAAAAATATGCCCTGACCCCGGAGTTTTTCGCCAACCGCTTCGACCAGCCGCCTTGGCACATCAAATGGAAGGAAAATCTCTCCGACGGTCCCTTCTGGCGCAAGGAATCCGCGCTCTTCCACCCCGCCGTGGACCTCCCGATATATATCATCGGGGGGCTCCTTGACGGCTACCGTGACACCGTCGTGCGGCTGCTGAACTCACCGAACAAGCAGGTCAAAGCGGATATCGGCCCCTGGAATCACGCATGGCCCCACAACGGGACGCCGGGGCCCAACTACGAGTGGAGAAAGAAGGCCCTGCGCTGGTGGGACCATTGGCTGAAGGGGATGGACAACGGCATCATGAAGGAACCCCGCTTCATGGTCTTTATGCGGGACGGAGTTCCCCCTTCCGAAGAAATCACGACCACTCCGGGAGAGTGGCGGTGCGGCAATTGGCCCCTCGGGGGAATTAAAGAACGTAGATTTTACCCGGGGGAAAACAGGAAACTGACCGCTTCCGCACCCGGCAATGAGAAACCTTACACCCTCGCATACAAGGCTGGCGCCGGGACCAGCATTCACGGATGGTGGGGAGAAACGAGCGGAGACATGTCCTTTGACGATGAAAGCAGCATGGTCTTCGATTCCGAACCGCTGAAGGAAGCCGTTGAGATCATGGGCCTTCCCAAGGTAAACCTTACCGTATCGGCGGACGCTCCGCTGTACCAATGGTCGGTGCGGCTGGAAGATGTCTGGCCGGACGGAAAGGTGTCCCTGGTCAGCGGGACCCTCATCAACCCCGCCGACCGGGAATCGCGTCTAAAGCAGTCGCCCCTGATTCCGGGTGAAAAGACCAAACTTGCCGCCGAGATTCACTTTACGACCTGGCGGTTCAGACCGAAGCACAGGATCCGCCTGTCCATCAGCAACGCCCAATTCCCCATGGCCTGGCCGACTCCCTACAAAGGGGCCACGAAGCTTTATCCGGGGGCCGACACGAGCATCGATCTCCCCATTGTCGCCAAGAACACCCTGACCCATGCCTGCGATCTCCCCAAGCCCGAGAAGGAGCAGTGGCCCCCCGACGCGTCATACGCCGAAGAGAACGAGGGGAAAAGCTCAAAAATCGATTACAACCCGGAGACAGGCGCGGCGGTATATTCCTGTGGAATCAATCAGCGGATGACCATCAGGAACACCAAGTACCACATGCAGGAAAAGAACACCTGGAAAGTGAACGACAAGAACCCGGCCCATGCAACCTACGAGGCGGTGACGAATTACACCATCCGGCCACCGGGGCGGGAGCTTCGCCTCAACGTGAAATTCAGCATGGCCTCGGACGAGAAGAACTTCAACCTGACCACCACCCGACAACTGTTCGAAGGCAAAGAGCTGGTCCGGGAAAAGAAGTGGGAGACGACGATCCCGCGGAAGAACCAGTAACAGGTGGACAGAAGAAAATTCTTGAAAGCATCGCTTTATTCCATGGGCGGTATGGCGGCAGCTACCGTGGGATCGGCAGTTATCACCCCCCTGGTGTACAGCGAAACCATGTGCTTCGATCCCAACACGAGCTTTTGGGCCCTCGCCCAAACACCTGCTACCCCGACACTTTCCGAGAACCTCCGGGTGGACATGGCAATTATCGGTGGTGGGCTGACCGGACTCTTTGCCGCCTATCATTTCGCCGGCCGGTTCCCCCAGTTGAAAATTGTTCTTCTTGAAGCCCGGCGACTCGGACATGGCGCCTCCGGAACAAATGGGGGCATGATCCTTCCCCAAACCCCAAACGAAAGTTTTGAAGTCAGCGCCGATGAAGCTACCCATAAGTATATATATATGGGATCACCTCCCTGGCTATCAAGGAGCTGCAAGCCCTGGTGACAGCGGAGGGCAACGGCTGCGATCTTATTCTCGACGGGTTTCTCCATACGATCAGAAAAGAGGAGGATATCGACTACTATGAAGAATATGTAGAAAAAGCAGCCCGGTTGGGGTTGCCGCTGGAGTTTCTGACGGCAAAAGAGACGGCTGATGAGATCGGAACCAGCGTTTATTATGGGTCCGTTTATGATCCCAACGGCGGGCAGGTACATCCCATGAAACTTATCCACCTGCTGAAAAGAGCCGTTTTCAAGAAAGGGGTCACCATCTTTGAAAACAGCCCTGTTTTTTCGATTGAAGAGGGAGAAATCGTGCAACTGACCGTAGGGGAGAAGCGGTGCGAGGTCAGAGCGGACAACATAATTTTGGCGACCGACGCCTACACCTCGAAATTGGGCTATTTCAAAAACGGTATCATTCCGATACATTCCCAATGTGCCATCACCAAAACCATCAGCAAAGATAAGCTGTCACAGGCCGGATGGAAGAGTCGAATACCTTATTTCGACTCCGGGAATGAGCTGTTTCATTTAATTTTGACCCCCGATAATCGCATCTGTATCGGCGGCGGAAATGGCGAGTACTTTTTTAACAATGGCAATCACTACCAAGGGGACTTGAACCGCGTCGCCGACTTGCTTGCCGGAGAACTGTCCCGTATCTACCCGGTTTTATCCGATATTGGCTTTGAATCTGTGTGGAACGGCATGCTGGGGATGACCTCGGACGGAGAGCCGGCCGTCGGGGTCACCGGCCGGCATCAAAACATTTATTATGCCCTTGCCTATAACGGACAGGGGATTGTGATGTCTTATCTTTTCGGAAAAATTATGGCCGATATTTTCAACGGGAAGAAAAGCCTCTGGGAAAAGAGTCCCTTTTATTGCCACCCGATGCCTTTT
The DNA here is from genome assembly GCA_025355725.1 of Syntrophus sp. (in: bacteria). Taxonomy (GTDB): domain Bacteria; phylum Desulfobacterota; class Syntrophia; order Syntrophales; family UBA8958; genus UBA8958. The sequence continues at coordinate 17,427 of JANXZC010000164.1, read as the reverse complement.
ATCCCTCCGGAGCCGCTAAGGTGGATAGGCGCCAAATTCACTTTATCCTACTACCGACACCTTGATCAAAAATAAAATTGTTTCACAATACAAATATTGTCGTTACCCATATAGAATCAGAATTACCATGTCAAATATTTCTCAATAACTTTTACATAAAAATCCCCCATTACCCCTCTTTGGCAAAGGGGGGATTTTCATACCTCGTTGTGCCCGCTTCGGATATGGTTGTTAGAACTTATGGAAGGACGGACTTCGATGTTCATATTGAAAACAACCGGACGTTCTGCTAAGGTACTGCCTGACATTAATGATTCGACCTATAAAATGGAGGTAGGAGATCGTGTTGAAAAAAATAACATTTTTACTGTCTGTTTTAGTTTTGGCACTTACAATAGGCGGTTGCGGAGGAGGACAGGACAAGGCGCCCCCTAAGGGGGCAGGCAAAATCACCTTCAAGCTGGCGTCGATGACGGCAATGGATCACACCTATAACCAGGGGGCGGCACGGTTTGCCGAACTGGTCAAGGAGCGAAGCAAGGGCCGGATCGAGATTACCATCTTCCCCGATGGAAAGCTCGGCAAGGGGGAAAAGGAGCTTCTGGAAGCGATCCAGCAGGGGACGATCGACTTTTATGTCGGCTCTACGGGCCCTGTCGGCGCCTTCAGTCCTTCCATGGGCATCCTCGATCTTCCGTTCCTGTTCCGGGATTACGCCCATGTAGACAAGGTTCTCGACGGACCTGTCGGCCGCCAGCTTCTCGAAGACCTGGGGAAGGCCAAATTTAAGGGATTAGCCTTCTGGGAAAACGGTTTCCGGAACCTGACCAACTCTAAGAAGGCCGTGCAAGTACCAGCCGATGCCAAAGGCATGAAGATTCGGACGATGGAAAACAAGATCCACCTGGCGGCCTGGAAGGCCGTGGGGGTTAATCCCGTCGCCCTTCCCTTTGGGGAGCTGTATGGAGATTTGCAGAAGAAATCCCTCGACGGCCAGGAAAATCCCGTCGCCGTTATCTATACATCGAGATTCAACGAGGTTCAGAAATACCTCTCCCTGACCCAGCATGTCTATTCCCCGGCCCTGATCGCCGTCAGCTCCAAGACTTGGCAGACCCTCGCCAAGGAAGACCAGGACATGATTTTGAAGACAGCGGCGGAAGTCGCCCCGTACCAGCGAAAACTGGGGCGGGACAGCGAAGAGAAACAAATTGCCGAGCTGGCCGCCAAGGGCATGACCGTCACCAGAGACATCAGCAAGGGGACATGGTATAAGGTCATGGAAGGGGCGATGGGGGAGTTTATTCAGTCATTGGGCAAGGACAAGGTGGACGCCATCATCAACACGAAATGACCATAGCGTGGTTTCCTGATCAAACCCGGAATAATGGAGCCGGAATGAAAGAGAATGAAAATCGATAAATTGCAAGACCTGACCCCCCTCCTGAGGGAGGTTCAGGAGATTCGCCGCACCGTTGAAGAGATCAAGAAACTCGAAACGGACCGCCTCTTTGAGGAAGGACTATTCCGGACCATCGAAAACAGTTCCCTCATGGGCATCTATGTCGTCCAGGACGGCATCTTCAAGTTCGTCAACCAGCACACCTCCAATTACTGGGGTTATGCCCGGGAAGAGCTCCTCGGCATGTCATCCATGTCCATCGTCCATCCTGAAGACCGGCATATCGTCAGAACCTGCTCAATTGACATGCTCAAGGGAACCCGCTTCTCCCCTTACGTCTTTAGGACCATCGCCAAGGATGGAAGTATCCACTGGATCACCGAAACGGTTACCACCATCCACTATCAGGGCAAACGGGCCGTCCTCGGCAATTCCATGGACATTACCGAACAGATCAACGCCCGGAACAAGCTTGCCGAACTTGAGGCCCTCGAGGCGTCTATCCTCGTAGCCATCCCCCACGCCGTGATCGGTCTGAAGAACCGGCGGATCATCTTTGCCAACGACGGCGTCCAGACCGTCTTCGGCTGGAAGGCCGAAGAGTTGATCGGGCAGCGGACGCGGCGCCTCTACCGCACGGAGCGTGATTTCGAAGAAATCGCCGGAAAACTCTACACCACCCTGGAGAAGGAGCGGACCGTCTCTATAGAGTTCCCCTGCCGACACAAGGACGGCAAAGACATCGTCTGCATGATCAACGCCTCCCGAATCGGCGAGACCCTGACGGACAAACAGATCGTCATCACCTACGAGGACATCACGGATCGCAAGCAGGCTGATGAGGTGTACAAGACCCTGGCCAACAGCTCCCAGGCGGGGGTCTATGTCGTCCAGAACGGGGCCTTCCAGTTTGTCAACCATCACGCCGCCGCTTACGCCGGCTACGGCGAAGAGGAACTGGTCGGGATGGACTCCATGAGCCTCGTCCATCCCGAAGACCGGGCAACGGTCCGCAAAAATGCCAAGAGCATGCTCTCGGGGAAACGGAAGGCCCCCCACGAGTTCCGGATTATCACCAAAAACGGCGACACCCGCTGGATCATGGAAACGGTCACAATGATCCACTTCCGGGGAGAAATGGCCGTCCTCGGCAACTCCATGGACATCACCGAACAGATAAGCTCCCGGGAAAAGCTCGAAGCCCTGGAGGCCCTGGAGGCCTCTATCCTGGAGGCCATCCCCCATGCCGTCATCGGCCTGCAGGACCGGCGGATCATCTTTGCCAATGACGGCGTCCAGACCGTCTTCGGCTGGAAGGCCCGGGACCTCATCGGCATGAGCACCCGGGTCCTTTACCGGTCGGACGAAGACTACGAAGGGATGGCCAAGGCCCTTTACAGCGCCCTGGAGAAAAAAAGAACCGTCACCCTCGAATTTCCCTGCCGCCGCAAAGACGGCCGGAGCATCGACTGTATGGTCACCGCCGCCCGGATCGGGGACAGTCTGCGGGAAAAAAACATTGTCATTACTTATGAGGACATCACGGATCGCAAATTTGCCGCCACGGAACTGGAAAACTCGCGAATACAATTACGAAATCTCACGGCCCATCTCCAGTCCGTCCGGGAAAAGGAGCGGACCCGCATCGCCCGGGAACTCCACGATGAACTCGGCCAACTCCTCACCGCCCTCAACACGGAGATCATTCTCCTGGGGAAAAAGATACCCCCGGAACTGACATCGCTGGTCGAACGGACCCAGTCCCTCTCAAGTCTGATCGACATGACCATGGAGACCCTCAAGCGGATCTACATGGCCTTGAGGCCGGGAATGCTGGATCATCTGGGACTAACTGCCGCTATCGGCTGGCAGGCGCAGGAATTTGAAAAACGCACGGGCATCCGCTGCCAGGTCATCTTCGCCCCGGAAGACATCGTCCTCGATCCCGATTTGACAACGTCCCTGTTCCGGATCTTTCAGGAAACCCTGACCAATATCTCCCGTCACGCCGAGGCCTCCCGGGTCAGCGCATCCCTGAAGGCTACGGGCAAGAAGATCCAGCTTACGGTCAAAGACAACGGCAAGGGCATCACCCGGGAACAGATGACCAAACCCAATTCTTTCGGGCTCCTGGGCATCCGTGAACGGGCGGAATACTGGGGAGGGGAAGTGAACATCAAAGGGAAGCCCGGGGAGGGAACGACGGTCAGCGTCACCATTCCCCTGCTCAAAAAAGGAGACCCATCATGAAAAAGATCAAGATTCTAATCGCCGATGACCATCCCATTGTCCGGGCTGGATTCAAGCAGGTCATTTCCGACACCCAGGATATGACCGTCGCCGATGAAGCGGAGAACGGCCAGGAGGTCCTGAATCTGATCAGGAAAAAGGATTACGATATTGTCCTTCTCGACATCTCCATGCCGGGAAGGAACGGGCTGGAAGTCCTCAAAGACCTGAAGGTGGAAAAACCCAAACTCCCCGTGATGATTCTGAGTATCTACCCGGAAGAGCAGTACGCCATCCGGGCACTCCGGGCGGGAGCTTCCGGTTACATGACCAAGGCCAGCGCCCCTAATGAACTCATCGCCGCCATTCGCAAGATTTCTCAGGGAGGCAAATATATCAGCTCGTCCCTTGCGGAAAAACTTACCGATTACCTGGGTGAGGACGCCTCCAAACCCGTCCACGAAAAGCTTTCCGACCGGGAATATCAGGTAATGCTTATGATCGCTTCCGGAAAGACCGTCACCGACATCGCTGATCAGCTTTGCCTGAGCGTCAAGACAATCAGCACCTACCGGAGCCACATCATCGACAAAATGCGGCTGAAAAACAATGCCGAAATCACTCTCTACGCCGTCCAGAACAAACTCATAGAATGAAACACCCCATGGTAAAAACGTAAGGGATCTGCGTAGTAATAATGAGATACGAGGCAGGCTCGCTGGGTAGAACCAGGGTAGCGATGGCACATATCTGTTGACACAAAGCGCCTCTTTACCTTATAGTCCTCAACAGTCAGAGGAAACCATATTAGGCAGGCAATAGATCAAATGGGAGACGATCCCAAACAAAAAAAGGAGGTATCATTTATGAAGCGTGCACTAAAGTTGGCAGTTATGGTTCTGGTAATGTGTTTTTTAATCTCCGGTCCGGCCTTCAGCCAGGATAAACCGGACGCCACTCTCAAGCTCTCACAGGGGCAAGTTGCTATCGGCATCGGCTATAGCTGGGGAAAGGGCGTTTTAAACTTTCAGGGGAAAGACTATCCCTTCAAGATTAGCGGGCTATCTGTAGTTGATGTTGGTATCAGCAGTGCGGATGCAACCGGTGAGGTATGGGGCCTGAAAAAACTCAAAGACTTTAACGGGACTTACACCACGGGCACGGCGGAGGCCACGCTTGCGGGAGGCACCGGTGTCATTACGATGAAGAATCAGAACGGTGTTCTAATCAAACTCATTGCCAAAACGCAGGGGGTCAATTTAAAGCTCGCCCTGGAAGGCGTAAAGCTGAAACTGACAAAATAATTCTGCTCCACCATAACCCATGCACCCGGCCTCCCCTTTCGAGGGGCAGGCCGGGTTTTTCATTTCCCCTTCAAGAGAAGTCACAACGACCGTTTTAGCGAGTCTTTCTTCCTTTCCTTCAAAGGCAGCTTTCCCTGATTTTAAAAACTCAGCGCCACGGACACCCCGCCTACCAGGTAGGAGCTCTGACGGTCTACAAAGGTCGTATCCTGCTGCATGCTCCTACTCTTCATGTCATATTTAGCATCATCACCCATGGGGAAGACATAAGAGAGCTGGGGGGTAATCGTAAGATACGAAGTCGGCTTGATGGGGAGGTTTAACGAAACCACGGCGTCGTGGAAATTATTGTACCGGTCGTTCTTCAATCCATCCGCCTTTCTATCCGTTCCGTCGCTGTTGACCTTCAGGCGGTTGTCATCCTGACTGATGAGATAACTCCCTGAGGCGGCAAGGTTCACCCCGACGACTTTGTTGATCTCGAAGGTGTGGGACAGACCCAGCAAGACATACCAGATCTGGGTGCTGTCAAAGGACCGCGCCACCTTGAGATTGGGAGAAAGGATCGTGTTCAAACCCAGCGACAGGGAGACCTCCTGGTCATCCTTCTGGTCCGGCCCCGCACCGGTGTTGTCTGAGTTCCAATAAGCGGCGTTTCCGAAATAGGCGTAGGCAATCCCTGTGTTCACGATCCCGAAAGACCGATTGTAAGCAAGGGTCAAATCCGTCTCCGTCCAGTTTTGCCTTTTATCTCCCTTATAGGTTGACGTCTCGGCGAGATAGGGCCGCGTATCCAGATTTCCCCAGACAGTGAGGGAAAAACCCTTGTAACCAAGCGCAATCTGGGGCTGAATGACAATGCTGTTGCGGGACAGTTCATCGCCCTTGGATATATAAGCGCTCAGGACGCTGACCGTCAAATCGGTCGTCGGTTTCGCTTCCTCAATTTTTGCTTCCGCAAGCTTTGCCTCATGTGTTTGAATCGTCGGTTTCCCGCTCTCGGGTCTGGCCGCCGGCTTAGCTTCCTCGGCATTGGCAACCGCCACACCAATCAATAACAAAATCGTTGACAAAAACATTGCCGCACTTTTCTTGCATCTCATCATAACCATCCTTAATATCTTACCTGCTCATTCCCGGCGACTTTCAATGACCTGAACACTCGCCATATAACCGATTTAGAACTAAAAATAAAGTGGGGATGCAAAGGAATGGACATTTATGATGAACGGCGTTCAGGTCCTGGCGAACCAGCTCTCAATTTTCGCTTGACCTTTATGGCAGTAAACGGCAATAAACAGCGCCAGTGGTAAACTCATTTTCGACACAGTGCCGCCCGGGGCTGGTCCCGGAAGGTCAAACGGAAAGGGACGGACCTTCACAAAACCATGATTGCGCCGGATCTGCAAACCGTTACAAAGGCGATGTTAATGGAAGAAGAGCAGGTAGAAGTCGGGGGAGGAATCCTTGCGAAAATGACCGATAAAAGATCTCACCGGAGATTCGCCGATATTCTCGCTCCCAAGGAGTGGCTCTCCCGAGGCAGGGTCCGCCTCATGGGGGGATGGGATGTCTTCGCGGACGCCGTCATAAACTTCGACAAGAACGGAAATGCAAACCAGGCAGCTGCCATTGCCCTATACTCCATTCTTTCTTTTATCCCCATGTTCATTTTGACCATCATCATGGTCAATCAGATTTTTGGCGCCTTTCCTCATGTCCAACACGAAATGCTGGAAGGTGTAAAAAAATTGAGTCCCTATTTCTCCGGCCCCCTTTTTGATCAGCTTGGCGGTGTCGAGGAAAAGAAGCACGTCCTGGGTTGGGTCGGAATCATCACCATTATCTGGTTTTCCTCCATGATTTTCGGGGCTATTGAAACAGCCATGGGCATGATTTTCCATTCTCACCGTCGCCGGAATTACCTTGCCTCGAAACTTCTGGCTATTGCTATGATTCCTGCGGCCTGGGCGGTTGCGGTGGCCAGTATTGTCGTTACCTATGTAGTCGCTCTCCTTGCCAAACAACCATTGTTAGCAGAGATAGTTTTCCAGAATTTTCCCATGATTAAGGGCGCTTTCTTTCAGTATGCCATCCCGTTCTTGGTCACGGTACTATTTTTCACGATTCTATATAAAGTTATCCCCACGGGAAAGATCCCCCTGGGCATAGCCGTCACGGGGGGGGCGATCTTCTCCGCCCTCATGGAGATGGCCAAACATTTCTTTGCCTGGTATGTCGCCAACTATACCCGCTATAATGTGATCTTCGGTTCTCTGGAAACTGTTGTCATCCTTGTGATTTGGGTATTCTACATCGCCCTGATCCTGCTTTTCTGCGCCGAGCTGATGGCCTCCTTCATGAGAAGGGATTTGATCCTTCTGCAAAAGGCCTTCTTCAAGCCTGGCAAAAAATGGTTGACCACGGATGAGAGGCTCTTCCATAAGTTCGGCCACATATACCCCAAGAATACCTATGTCTTTCAGGAAGGCGATACAAGCAACGAGATGTACTACATCCTGTCGGGAAGGATACAATTGGAAAAGACATTAGGGATGACAAGAAAAATTTTGGCCGATATGGGGCCGGGCAATTATTTCGGTGAAATAGCAGCGCTTATCGAGGCCAAGAGGAACGCATCGGCAAAGGCAAGCGAAGACACGGAGCTGGCGGTAATAGACGGGGATACTTTCCGAAGCCTGCTTAGAGAAAGCGACGACGCCTCTCTCCTCATGCTCAAGGAATTTTCCCACCGAATCAAAAAAAGCAATGAAGTCATCGAAAATACTACCCATTCCTGGCTCCGCCTGATCATGATGGTGTATTTTCTGAAAAACGATCCTTTTCCCCCAAAAGGGGATCCCGTTGCCGAACTGACGTCCCTTACCGGGAAAGACGATAGCGAGATAGAAGATATTCTCCATGAACTCGATCAGTCAGGCGTCCTGCAGTATAAGGGGGGGCGGATTGCCGGTTTCGACAAGGAAAGGGCATGGCAGATCATTTTTAAAGAATAATGGGGCTAAGCCTGGCCCCGTTCCCCGCTTCGGCAAGCAACTGCAAAGGGGCGTGGTTGGATGTAAAAATACGGGGAACCCGATTAAGGATGGCAGCAATCGCCGGGTGCTTTCTGACCTCCTCGGCGACAAATCTCCTCACCTCCCGCCGGTTCCAGCCCTGGGGATGTTCAAAGTCCGTATAGAGGGAAAGATCTCCCGTGGAGAAGGGCCGGGTCACAAGATCATCAGCGGCGGCAGCAGAGACCGGCATGTTAAAGATCGCCACGTTGAGGAAATCTATGGAGGAACTGTTTTCCACTATATATTCCATGGTTCGGCGGGCGGCGGCCCGGTCCTCGGCGGGGGTTCCAAAGAGGAGATACACATAGGTCCCGATACCCGCCTCCTTCAGGTTCCGGAGTACCCGGGAGGCTGTTTTCAAGTCAATGCCCTTCTCCAGGGCGTCGAGAACCCCCTGATCACCAGATTCCAGTCCCAATTTCAACATGACACACCCAGCCTCATGCAACCGGTGACATAATGTTGGGTTAGCCAGCCCTTCCGTAATCCTGACGAAACCATACCAGGGTACACTGTTCCGCTGTTCGGCGAGGGCCATCAGCAAGGCCGGGCTGACGGCGTTGTCTAGAAAATGGATCAGGACGGGATCTGTTTCGTTCTTGAGACGCTCCAGATCGGCGAGGACTTTTTTTATCGGCAGGGGTCGATACGGATTCCTTTCCGCCGTCTCCGGGCAGAACCGGCAACGCCGCCAGTAGCATCCCGTGGAGGCGCTGTATGGTAAAATGGCTCCCGGGGACAAGTAAAGCTCCCAAGGGAAAGACCGATAATCAGGACAGGGAATGTAACATATTGAAGACTCGGAGGAAGCTGCCAAATCCGAGGATACCTCGGAAATCGTTATATCTCGTTTTGAAAGCCCTGAATCCGAACCAGACAAACCATTGGAATCACCACGGACAGAGGCTTGCCGGCTGTTTTTTGATGCGAGGCGAAGGAGATAACCTTCTCCCGGGCCGGCGACGAGATCATCGACAAGGCCGGGGAAGGGATTATTCTCTCCGAACCGACTCAATACGTCAGCCCGGGGATCAGTCTCCCCTGTCGTCAAATCACCTCTACAGATATTCTTCCATTGTGGTTGTCGAAGCCAGGAGGTGACCAGACCGCCACCTAAAATGATCTTGGTGTGGGGCACCAGAGAACGGATGAAACCGATCATGGCAAAGGCGCAAAGGGCCTGGCTGAGATAATTAACGGAGATGCCGATTATTTCGGGATTTTGCTCCTTCAGCAGGGACATGAGGCGCGTGCGGAAATAGGGATAAAATGGATTTCTTTCCGGCTGCGCCGCGGCCTGGATGAGATCGGCGGAGTTCAGGGATGATAATGCCGCATCCTCATAATCGACCAGACTGACCGTTACGGATAACGGGGACGATGCCCCGGCCAAGACACGGTTGATATCAGCAACGGCCCGCCGGTAACGGTCGGCATGGCCATAGAGAGGCCAGGAGCGAAGGGACTGAAGGTGCTGCGGCAGACTGCGGACGGCCCTTTTCGTCCAGGTATTCCCGGCCACGTCCCTGCCCCGAGCCTTGAGCACCTCCGTTAAATCCAGTGATAAAACCCCAATTCCTGACGAAATACTGAGATCTGGTGAGACGATCCCGATTTCTGAGGCAATCTGGTCATTTCCCCAGATTTCAGATCCTTCCCTGACACGTTGCGAATTGAGAAGAAAGTGCAGCCCCTCGACATTGGCGTCGATCACGGTGCAGGAAATGCCGTATTCCCGCAAGGCCCCCGCCAAGCGGGCAATTCCCGCCGGCGGCTCGCAGGGCTTGGAAACGGGGGGATGGATCAGCAACAAATTATTCACTAAAAAATATTCTCGCATCCACCAGGGAAACACCCTTCCCGGCGGGATGGACGATGACGGGATTGAGATCCAGTTCGGTGATTTCCGGGGCCGCCGCCAACAGGGCGGACACCTTGCCGATCACATCTACCAGGGCCTCAACATCCGCAGCCTGTCTGCCCCGGACGCCTTGGAGGAGCGGATATGCCTTCAGCTCCCGGACCATGTCCCAGGCCTCCGCCTTCGTTACTGGGGCCAGGCGGATGGCCGTATCCTTGAATACTTCAATAAAAATCCCACCCAGGCCGACCATGACGACAGGACCGAATACGGGGTCCTGACGGCCCCCGACAAAACACTCCACGCCCGGAGCGGCCATTTCCTGGATGAGAAAGGCGTCGGCAATATTTTCAAAAGTTTGTTTCATCTCCGCCAGTACCTTCCGGAGGGAGCGCCGGGTCCTGATATTCAGGCGCACCCCGCCCACATCGGTCTTGTGGGAGGCCTGGCGGGAGATCAGTTTCACCGCTACAGGAAAGCGCGGGGAGATGGTGTCTGTTTCCTCAGGGCTTCGTATCATCCATCCCTTTATGGTCGTCAAACCGGCAGTGCGGCAAACATCAAGAGCCTCGTCGGTGAGGGGAATCCGATGCTCCCGGCGGCAGCGCTGCGTGAGGGAGTCAATCAGCCGCTTATCGGACAGCGTCGGCGGCAACGATCCCCGCATGTCCCGCCGGGTCTTCCGTTCATAATACGTCGCCGAGATGTCCAGAGCCGCTGCCGCCTCCATGGGCGAGGTAAAGATGGGATAAGGCTGGCTCCTGGCAACATCGAGGAGTTCCGCGGGATCGGAGAGCATGGCAACGGCGACAGGTTTCCCGTACTCCTTGACCAATTTGTCCACTCCGGCAAGGAAGGTCCGGGACATCTCCTTCTCGTAGGTAGAGGCGTATAGATGGTTGAACAGAACGCCGTCGATATTGTCGAGCTTCAGAGTTTCCTCAAGAATGCGAATAAAGATCGTGTAATCAAAAATCTCTCCTAAATCAAGGGGATTCTGATGGGCAATAACACGGGTCAGATAGAGGGTTTTGAGCTTTTCCAGGAAGGCCGGCGGGAAAGGGACCATGTCGAAGCCGAATTTTACGCAGGCGTCGGCGGAAAGGACGGCATGGCCTCCAGACCGGGACAGGACGGCGACGCGACGCCCCTTCATGAGGGGCAGGCGGATGATCTTGACGGCGCTTAGGAACTCCCGTTCCTCCTCGGCGCGGATGACAGCGGCCTGACGGAAGAGGCCGTCCACGACATCATCGCCCGTGGAGAGGGCCGTGGTATGTGATTGGGCTATTTTAGCGCTCGCCTCGCTCCGGTTTGATTTCTGGACGATGACAGGTTTGTCCGCCTGGACGGCGAGGTCGTAGAACGCCCGGCCCCGCTTGAAGCCCTCGAGATACATGGTCACGACGTCCGTTTCATCATCCTTGAGGAAATAATCGAGAAAATCGACCTCATCGAGTTGGAGTTTGTTGCCGATGCTGACAAATTTGCCGGGAATGATGGCGTTCTCGGGGAGGGCGTGGAGATAGGTGCCTCCAACACCGCCGCTCTGGGCGATCATGGCCACTCGGCCGCCGGAAGGGGGATTCTTGAAAAAGGCAAAGGGCATCATCATCTTGATGTCAAAATTAACCGTCCCCACGCAGTTGGGACCAACAAACTTGATCCCGTATCTGGCGGCTACGTCGAGGACCTCCTTTTCCAGGGAGTGATCGCCGTGGGAATATTCGCTGAAGCCACTGGATTCAATAACGACTCGGCGTATCCCTTTCCGGCCGCAGGCGTCCATCAGGTCGGGAATTGTTTTTGCCGGGGTCAGGAAGATCGCCACCTCGGGGACTTCGGGAAGGCTCGCAATATCCGTGTAAATGGGAATCCCGGCTACCTCTCCCGCCTGGGAGCCGACACCGTAGAGATTCCCTTGATAACCACACTGTTTGTTGTTGAGGAGAATAATCTGGCCGAGGTTCATCTTCGTAGCCGAGGCCCCGACCACAACCATGCTTTTCGGGAAAAAAAATGTTTTCATGTTTTTACCACCATATATCTTAAATTATCATGCATAATGATCAGTCCGGACTCCCTATAAATAAATCGCCCCTCCCTGTCAATCTCTCCTTTCTCCCTTCCCTCCTTTCATCTTGACATCATTATGATTATCAGTGAGAATAGCCCGACGAGATCTGGAAATATGAACAATAACCTAAATCCATGGTTAAACCATAACAGGATGTTAAAAAAATCCTGTTAGGACAGGCTGTTCAAAAAGGTCCAGAGGCAAGGCGCGCAAAAGACGGGGAATGAGGCGTACTTTCTTGTACGCCGCAGTGACCGGTCTTGCAGCGCAACGCCGCATATGGACCTTTTTCAACAGCCTGTTAATGACGGGAGAAGGAGGAAAAATATGCCCCTGGAAAAATGGAAAGAGCAATACCCGGAAAAATTCGCCTCCGAAGGGGAGATTTTCAGCCATATCCACCGGGGCGACACGATCTTTATCGGTTCGGCCTGCGCCGAGCCCCAGCATCTCGTACAGGGCCTGATCCGTTATGTAAAATCCCATCCCAAGGCCTTTTTCGACGCCGAGGTCCTCCACATCCGCTCCCTTGGCGTCGCCCCCTACGCCACGGAAAAGTTCAAACACAACTTCCGTCACAATTCCTTCTTCATCGGCGACAGCACCCGGGAAGCCGTCAACAAGGGCGTGGCCGATTACACACCGGTCTTTCTCTCGGAGACGCCGGAGCTATTCCGCAGCGGCCTGGCTCGGGTGGACATCGCCCTTATCCAGACTTCCCTCCCCGACGATCACGGGTATCTGAGCCTCGGGATCAGTGTCGACATCGTCAAGGCCGCCGCCCAAAAGGCCACGATCGTCGTCGCCCAGGTAAACAGATTCATGCCCCGGGTCCACGGCGACGCCTTTATCCACCTGCGGGACATTGATTTTCTTGTCCACAATGACGAACACCTCCTGGAATACAGCAATGAGGCGGACTCGGAAATCGCCCTTAATATCGGCAAATACGTCGCCCGTCTCATCGAAGACGGTGACACGATCCAGGTCGGCTACGGTCGCATCCCCAACGCCGTCCTGGCAAACCTGCAGGACAAGAAACATCTGGGCGTTCATACGGAGCTGATCAGCGACGGGATTATCGAACTGATGAAGTCCGGAGTCATCGATAATTTAAAAAAAACGGTCAACCCGGGGAAAACGGTGACGACTTTCTGCATGGGCAACAAGGCCACCTATGAATATCTCGACGACAACCCGGCCATCGAATTCCGGACTATCGACTACACCAACAATCCCCTGGTCATCGCCCAGCATGATCACATGACGGCCATCAACAGCGCCTTGGAGATCGACCTGACGGGCCAGGCAACAGCGGAGTCCATCGGCAGAATATTTCACAGCGGCGTTGGGGGGCAGGCGGATTTCATGCGCGGGGCCGTCTTCGCCAAGGGTGGCAAGTCCATTCTCACCATTCAATCCACAGCGGCCTGCGACGTCGTCTCCCGGATCGTCCCCATGCTCAGGGAAGGTTCTGGCGTTACCCTGACCCGGGGGGATCTTCACTATGTGGTTACGGAATTCGGCATCGCTTACCTCCACGGAAAGAGCATCCGGGAACGGGCAATGGAACTCATCGGCATCGCCCATCCCAAATTCAGGCCCTGGCTCATTGACGAGGCCAAAAAGTTAGGGCTGATCTACAAGGATCAGGCATTTATCCCCGGCGTCCGGGGCGAGTATCCGGAACACCTTGAGAGTTACCGGACAACCAAAAAAGGTTACAATATCCTCTTCAGGCCCATCAAAATCAGCGACGAACCACTGTTGAAGGACTTCATCTACTCCCTTTCGGATCAGAGTCTTTACCGCCGGTTCATGTCGGTCCGGAAGGATGTGCCCCATGAGGTGCTGCAAAAGCTTGTCGTTATTGATTACACCGTCGAAATGGCCATTCTTGCCATCCTTCCCCAGGGCGAAAATGAAGAGATCGTCGGTGTCGGCAGATACTATACCGATGAAGCTACGCATGCGGCAGAAGTCGCCTTTGCCGTCAAAGATACGCATCAACAACTCGGGATTGGAACGGAACTGCTCGCCTATCTGACGTATCTGGCCAAAAGACAGGGCCTCCTGGGCTTTACGGCGGAGGTCCTGTCGGATAATCAGCCGATGATGCATACCTTTGAAAAGGGCGGCTTCGACCTGGAAAAGAAGAAAGTCGCCGGCCTCTGGGAACTCAAGATGACCTTCCGGGAATGAGACAACCGAAACCACGGCAAGCGGTAGCGACCGCGAGCATAGCTTCGCGCCTTGGCAGTTCGGCGTCCGGGTTCTCTCACAGATTGTCATGGTGGTGGCAGGGACAGGGGAGCAATTCATGTGCTACAAAACCGGACAATTCTATTTGCTATTGACATTATCGAGATATGCCTTGACTTTGCGTGAACAGCAAAGTATTCTCCTCAAACACAATCTGCCTCGTTATGGTCTAAGTCAACGTGGTGTAGTAGAAGTTATGTTGTAACAATTTGAAGCGCAAAGGTGGCCACCATGCTCTTTAAGAGTATTGGTGGCTTTTTTATTTCTGTCATATGCAGTTCCTTATGCAATTATCCACTTGGGCACGATACTGAATATATGCTGAAACGATTAAAAATATGCATTATTAATCCAAAGTTCGAGCCGTCCTACTGGGGACTGGATTACGCGTTGCCCCTCTATCCGGGAAACAAGCAATGTACCATGACCACGGGGGCGTTACCTCATCTCGCCGGACTTATCCCGGACCATGAGGTTTATCTCCTGGATGAAAACGTCGAGAAGATTGATTTCACGGTTCTCAAGGGTTTCGATATTGTCGGCGTAACCGGGATGGTCGTCCAGAGGGACAGAATGAAGTCAATTCTGCACAGGCTTTGTGAAATGGAAATTTTCACCGTCGTGGGCGGCGCCTACGCTTCGGTGCATGAAGCCTTCTTCGAAGGCCTGTGCGATGTGATCTTTTCCGGCGAGGCGGATGAGACTTGGCCCGAATTCGTGGCGGAATTCGCTGCCGGCAGGGCATATAAGAAGTTTTATACACAGGAAACTCGGACGATCATGACCACCTTGCCCAAACCGCGTTACGACCTCCTCAAGGTGGACCGGTATGCATCCGGATCGGTCCAGTTCTCCCGGGGTTGCCCTTTTCAGTGTGAATTCTGCGATATCATCGTGACTTTCGGCCGGCGCCCGCGAACCAAGGAACCTGAACGGCTTCTTGAAGAACTGGAAGACATGCGCAAGGTGGGGTTTTTCTCCTGCTTTATCGTTGATGATAATTTCATCGGCGACAAGAAGGCGGCAAAGGCCCTGCTTAACCTAATCATCCCATGGCAGCAGCAACACGGCTATCCGCTACGTCTGACGACCGAGGCGAGCATCAACCTCGCTGATGATGCGGAGCTTCTCGATCTTATGTATCAGGCAAATTTCCGGTCCGTGTTCATAGGGATCGAGACGCCAAGGGTGGCATCGCTCAATGGGACTATGAAGTTCCAGAACACGTCGGGCGGGTCGCTGGTGGAGAAAATGGAGCGCATCCGCAATGCCGGTTTGGACATTAACGGCGGATTCATCATCGGGTTCGATCAGGATGATATCACCATCATGGAAGAACAATTCCGTTTCATCCAGGATAACGGCATCCTGCTGGCAATGGTCGGCATGCTCGTTGCCGTGCCAAAGACGCCCCTCTTTGATCGTCTGGAGTTGGAAGGCAGACTGAGACTGGACGACCCCAACTGCAATATCGTACCCAAGCTAATGACGTCCGGGGAACTCCAGCAAGGTTACTGGGACCTCCTCACCCGACTCTATACCCCGCAAGCCTTTCTCGATCGGTACTTCCGGGTTTTTAGACTTCCGGAATTCAATCGAAAACGGGCGGAAATATGCGTCATGGCCAATGAAGGCAAAAACATTCCTACGCTGGCCTATGGTTTGATCCTGCTCTGGAACCTGTTCCGGGCCCTTTCCAAGGACGGCAGCCTGAGAAGCGTGGGGATCATTTACGTTCGCTATTTCTTCGGACGCAGCGTAGGCTATCGAAATGATATCGTCGGTTTTGCCCAGTATATGAACCGATGTGCTACCCATTGGCATTTCTACAAGTTCACCCGGGAGGGCGTGGCGGGCCGGCTCCGCCTTTTCAATTCCGGATGAAATAGCTCCCATTTCAGGCTTGGCCCTGCAACCAGGCCCGCAATCGCAGCAACCCTTCTTCCATGGATACCTGGGGTTCGTATTTCAGCTCCCGCCTTGCGGCGCCGATGTCGAACCAGTGGGAAGTTGCAAGTTCCTCCGCCAAAAATCGTGTCATCCGGGGCTCCCCCGGCAGCTTCAGGGCCAGATGGATTTTTTCGATCATACCTCCCAGCAGGACGGCGACGGACTTCGGGATACCCCGCCGGATCGGCGGAATACCCGCCATGGACAGGATGCGGTTGACGAAATCCCAAAGATTGACCGGTTCACCGTTGGAGATGAAATAGGCCCGGCCCGAGGCGTGGGGATTGTCCTTCAGGGCGGCGGCAGCCAGGAGATGGGCAGCAGCGACATTGTCTATGTAAGTCGTATCGACAATGTTTTTTCCGGCGCCCACGCGCAGGATCTTGCCAGCCCGGGCCTGGGCGAGGATACGGGGGACGATCTGGGTATCCCCGGGTCCCCAGATGAGGTGGGGGCGCAGGGAGATAGTCCGGAGGGCCGGGGAGTCGGCGGCAAGGACCAGGCGTTCCGCCTCCGCCTTCGTGGCCGTATAGGGGGAACAGGGATGGTCAGGGTAGGGAACGGATTCATCGACCCCTTCCATGTCAGTGTCGCCGAAAACAACACTGGCGGAACTCGTAAAAACGAGACGGCCCACACCGGCGCGACCGCAGGCCACGAGGATATTCTTCGTACCTACAACATTCGGGCCGTAGAAAGAATCATAGCCCCCCCACACGCCAGCCTTGGCAGCATTGTGAAAGACGACGTCGCAGCCGTCGCAGGCCCGCTGCACCGCCTCGGGGTCCGTCAGATCCCCCCTGATCACAGTTACGCCCCGCTCTCGCAGCTCCGGATAGTCGCCCCGGGCGAAACTCCGCACGGCATAACCGGCAACCAGGAGGCGCTCAACGATAGCCCGTCCCAAAAAGCCGCCCCCCCCGGTGACGAGGACTTGCTCCCCCGTCGGACGGGGGGGACCGGTAACATTTTCCATTCCTTCAGTGTTCATTATTGTCCATGAAGAGAAGGGCGACAAGGTACCATTATTTTATCCGCTCCACCGCCCAGATCGTCAGTTTCTCCCGGAAAATCTTGGCATTGTGGCGGATATCCACGGGAAAGCTCGGATGGTAGAGGACCGTCTTTATCTCTCGGGTTATTTCACTGGCCTGAGCAATCGCCAGGATTTCCGCTGTCAGTTTTTCTTTGTCCTGTCCCGCGTCTCCCTGTTTGAGTTCAATTATGATTACGGGGCGCTTGCTTCCCGTTGCCCCTACACC
>JANXZC010000056.1 GCA_025355725.1 Syntrophus sp. (in: bacteria) | reverse complement strand
CCCCCTACAAACTCTTGGTTTGCGGAACCAGTCGGTGTGTAAATTCTCATCTGGCTAAAGTCATAGCTACTTGCATCGATCCTGCTTGACGCATCAAGCCACGCAGCCGCACCCTCGAATGACGGTGTCGCTGGATATGGCGTAAAAACACTCCACATGGCAAATTGGATGGCTCCGGTCTTCTCAACAGGATTGATTTCCATTTGATACATCAACCAACCTACTTGCTGATACTTCTTCAATGCTTCGGACTGATTATTAAACTTGGTGCCTGATATGTCTGCTAAGGTTGAGACCAAAACGGTGAAGGAACTTGGGACACTTGTGTGGGCTAAAAAGTCGTCACAGTAATAATTTGCCGCCGTACCGCCATTAATGTTCCCTCTAATGGCACCGACATAATAGCCACTGGCCTGCTGTGCGGGAAGTGTTGTAAGGTTTAGCGTTTCGGCGCAAACACTTGATACGGTAAACATCGCTAAGATCAAAGCTATTACGATATATTTTTTCATTTTCCTTTTCCTCCTGGTAGCACTGAGTCATCTCCTCATTAGTCTTATACGTCGGCAATTAATCTAAATACTTTAATTTTAATGTCAAGAAAAATGTTCGTCATCAATTTGACTATGTGTTCGTCACGATTGTATCATCGGAAATCAAAAATTACACAAGGGATATTATTCGGGATTAATCAGATATGTTTCCATGTCGTCTAAAAACTGCTTCATATAAACAACAGACTGTTTTATGTCGAAAGCACCTTCATTCATCGTTATCTCTACAAAGTATTGTTTGATATGACCGTGTTTCAATCTTTCCCCGGCCTCGTATATCTTTTTCTCTATCCCATCGGGAATGACTTTTCCCCCGATGTAAAATCCGTGATAGACCAGAATAGTCTCATGTCCCCTTTTCCCCATAAGTCCTGCCAGCCTTATTTTTCCCGAGGAACTTTTGAGAGCGGGAATCTCTGTCAACTCCCGACCTGATCCCTGATAGCACATAGCTGGAGGGTGATAATTGGATATTCTGCTGTAGAGGGCGAGAATATGCAGGTTTGGGCCCCCCTGTTGCCGGTACTGGCGCAAAATAAAATCATCTGGGCCAACCTCCCTGGGCATGACAGCAGAAAATTGAGTCCCCTGCCATCCCGATGTTTCCATCGGCAATTTAAGGGGGATACTTGCCGTCTGAGGGCCTTCTCCCCGGTTCTGCAAATAGGCGCTGAGCGAACCGCTCATTAGCAGCAAGACGCAGACCGTCAATATTTTCCCCTTGCTAACCCAAATGCCCGGCGCAGCCAAACCGATGCTAGAAAATCCCCTCGTACTCTCCTTTGGTAAAGGGGGGATGGGGTGATTTTCATATAAATCCCTAGATATCGGGTTTTCCATAACCATAAAGAACTTGGTGATCGCCATGAGCCCCAAAACGGCAAAAACAAAAACAGCAATCCCCCATAATGAGTGCAGTTTCCCCTCCGCCAGCTCGGGACCCCATTTTACAGCCACAACAGCGGTTGTTGCCACCCGGATAATATTCACCATAATGATCAAGGGCAACATGGATATAACGATTGCCAGGCGAAAATACCACTTGCGGATGACAAGGTAACTGTAAAAAATGGACAGGGTCAATATTGCCATCAGGGAATTCAGGCCGGAACAGGCATCGGCGACACCCAGAAAGAGGGATGAAATTTCAATGATGTTCCCATAGACTTTGACTTGATAGCCCATGAGCGTCAGCATCGCCGAGGCCGCCTTCGTTACGATCAGCTTGAGGGGGAAGACAACGTCCATGTAAATCTTTCCGGGGATGGGAAAAGCCAGCAACAAAAGGGCAAGGGGAAAGACGAACTGACGGGCAAAAGAGCCCCCCTTCAGATAGAATGCCATGCCGTATAAAGTGATGGGAATGGAGAGCTGGGCCAAGAAATAGACCCCCGAGGCCTGTCCCAGGAGATTAAGAGACAGGCCAATAAGAAAAAAAGAGGGGCTTCCCGCGACAGGCCCGGGGCTTTTTACCAGCTCCCAGAGGATTTTCCTTTTCTGAAAGACAATAAATCCGGACAAAACAAAGACAAGAGGGGCATGGCGGGCCAGTTCATTGCCGATGACACTGTCTCTCAAATCATAGATGATGGGATAGTAGGCAAAAAAGAATAACAAAAAAAGGAAACCAAAGAGGAGAAAGGTCCTGTTCAGTCCCGGCTCCATTTGGTGCGCATCACCCGGGTTTTCTCCAATTTCCGGACCTGCTTGTTTATCTTGTCTATCTTCGGCCATCATATCGCCACGTCCGTAATAAAAAAGGCGGACATTCGGGTGAATGTCCGCCTTTTTTATTAAATAGTTTTTCTTCCCTAAGCCACAGATTGAGGAGAAAGATCGAAGTCCAGATAACCGCGTCGTTGCAGGTAGAATCCCAGCATGCCCAGACCGATGAACATCAGCATCCATTCCGCAGGTTCCGGGACGGCGGCAAAGCCTTCAAGTTTTGAATAGTATTTCGTGTCGGTGAATGTTCCAGCAGTGCTCAGCCATGTATTTACAGCTTCCGTGTGTTCGAAGGCAAATGTCGAGAACTTGAAGGTTCCTCCGGCAGTCTTAACCGCCTGCATATCCGTCAGTGACTGTGAGCCAATCCCATTGTTGATAGTACCCATGGTAACATCAGACCAGGTGATGACGTTATTGGCAAAGTCAATGGTCATGGCCTGCGCTTGAGCAGCTAAGTATGTACTGACGTTTAAGTCGTAAGTACCACTACTTAGGGTCAGACTATAAACCCCAGTATTCCCTGATCCAGAAATTAGGGCGCCAATCTGATACACGGCATCGATGCTTTGATTTCTGCCGACCAAGGTATCTGATCCCGGACCGGATATCGGATTATTCATGAAGTAAAAAGTTCGTATCCCCCCATTATTATCCAATCCCATTCTCGAAACACCCGACCAGTCGGCTTTACCAGACTCATAATAAGCCAAGGCAAAAGCACCAGTCGCCGTAGCTACAACCATCATAACCGCCATCAAGAATACTGTCGCCTTTTTTATCAACTTTATCTTCATTTCAATTCTCCTTTCTTTTTCTGCTCCATGAAGGACATAATCTTATTTCTCAAGTCCCCCGGCGGTAATCGCTTTACAACTCTTTCCGCCTCAACAAGCGCTTCCTTGCTTTTGTTCATCTGAAAGAGGGCCAGGGCCAAATGCCCGCGGATGGCATTGTTATCGACATCCATCTGCAATGCCTCACGAAAATATACCTCCGCTAAACTGTAATTTCCTGTTTTGTAAAAGAACCACCCTACGGTATCCTTCTCGTAGGCCCCTTCGCCTTTGACTCTCAGGGTATCGATGAAAGGCTTAGCCTTCCCAAGATCACCCTTTGTATCCGTGTAGAACCAGGCCAATTGATTGATGATCAATATATTTCCTGGATACATTTCGTACGCTTTAAGATATATGGCCTCCGCTTCTTTGTCAAGGGAATTATTTTCGTACCGTCTGCCAATATTAATCAATACATTCAAATCATTGGGTGCCACTTGCTGGGCCTGTTGAAAGGCCTCCCGGGCGCCGGAGATATTTTTTTGGGCCAAAAGGACATCCCCCAGCATAACGGGATACTGGACGTTCCTGGGATCCTTTTTTATCGCCTTCCTCAGGACTCCCGCAGCTTCGTCCGGACTATTGTTCATAACAAGGGCCTGTACATATCCGCTTACGGCACGAAGGTCGTCGGGATGTTGGTGATAATATTTGTAGGTCGTATCTAAAAGCCCTTTCGGTCCTTTGTGCAAGTTACGGACCAGATCCAGCTTCGCTCGAATCATTGTTATATTTGGATAATGAAGAATGATCTTCTCATAGAAACTCTCGGCCTTTTTCACCTCTCCCAGATTCAGGTAACTGTCGGCGGATTGGGAGAGCGCCACCAGATTAGTGGGCTCCCGCTCGAGGATTTTGGCGTACTGCTCAACGGCCTTGCCATATTGTCCTTTTCGTACATAAATATCGCCCAAGACAATCCGCGGCGACAGGGATGTTTCGCCAAGTTTTAGGGCCTTATGTGAATATGCTTCGGCCACGGACATGATACCGTCAGCCCAGTAAAGCTCGGCCAGCAAGGTATGGGGCCTGGGGGCGTCAGGTACGAGGGCGATGGTCTGCTTCAGGGTGCCGATGGCCTCTTGGGGCTGCAAATTGAGGAGTTCATACCGGACCTTGAGACTAAGCGCCAAAATATCGCCGGGCTGACGGGATAATGCGTCATCAATGTACTTCTTTGCCTCCTTCAGTTGACCCGACGCAACCAAGGCCTGTCCGACACGATAGGAGGCGATGCGGGAGTGGGGCATCAAAGCGTAAACCTTCTGATAATATGGGACTGCTTCGCGATACTTGCCCTGGTTAAAGAGTTGCTGGCCGTAATAATACTGCACCTCCGGCGAGTCGGGATAACGCCCCAAGGCGTCGTTTAAAAGGGCAAAGGCGTTTTCATTTCTGGCCGTATTCTGATAATAGCGGGCCAAAGAAAGCAAACCAGTGGCGTCCAACTTCTTTTCGTCAATTGTGGCTATTATCTGTTCCGCCCGGGCGCGATCACCCTTACGGGCATACAAGCTCGCCAATTGAATAAGGGATCTTTCCGGGGCCACTCCCTTCTTCGCATCAAGAGCCGCTTGGACCTTTAGCAGGGCCTCGTCGAGTTTTCCTTCGGCCACGGCGATTTCCGACTGAAGAAGGAGACCGTCCGCCAGGGAATCCGATTTTTTTGTAAGAATTGTAGCCGTCTCTTGTGCCGATTTCATGTCGCCGACGGTCACATAGACCTCGGCCAGTTTCTCTTGGGCCTCATAGTAATCAGGCTTCAGTCGAATCGCCTCCTTGAAGTTGCGGTAGGCGCTGCTGACATCGCCTTGCCGCATGTAGACGAGGCCCGCCAGATAGAACCCTTCGGCGTTGCTTTCCCGCTGGAGATACTTCAGGATGAGCTGCCTCGCCTCTTCCACCTTGCCCGCTTCGAGAAGCTTTCTGGTACGATCGAAAATATCCAGGCGTTCTTTCTCACTCACCTTCATGAACTTCCCCGCCGTCTGCTCGACTATCTGAGACGGCTGCTTCATGACCCGTGTGATCAGGACCCAGTAGTAATCAAAAAACAGGATGAAAGAAACAAAAACAAGAAACGTGAAGAAGCCGATGATGCCTCTTCTTCGCTTTATCCATTTGACTTTTCTAAAGGCATCGGACGATGGACCTTTTGGCCTCTCATCGCCGCTTTTTGAGGAACCATTTGATTCTTCAGCCATTATTTATACTCACCTTTTCATTCTCTTGAATCTGACATTTGATTTGATAATGCATTTCTTCCTTGTGAGAAAGTATATGCAGTGCTGACTTGTATGTCAATGAGATATTCTGGCAAGGTATGTGTCTCAACAAGAGGGGAAATACAAAATATTTTGTATTTCCCCGGAATATAGGGTAAAAGGGTGCCCATTATCAAAAAGGGGGAGCCTCATGCAGCTTACAGATGATCTCTATGCCTATGAATGGAAAGATTATTTCGATAACAATTGCAACAGTTTTTATGTCGGCGGAAATATCGGGGCGCTTATCGATCCGGGTCTCACGAAGTATGTTCCCGATCTCTTGGATAAAATGGCCCAGGATGGCATTGATACAAAGAAAATCCGTTACATCATCAATACTCACTCCCATCCCGATCATTTTGAAGGATCGGAATATTTTTACAATCAGGACATTCAAATAGCATTGAACAAAGAGGAACTGGAATTTCTCCAGGGACCGGGCGGAGAACTCTACGAGCTATTCGGCCTCGTGGCACCCCAAGCGAAAATCGATCTTTTTTTAGCGGAGGGTCTCCTGAGCCTGGGTGATGACGAATTTCAAGTCATCCATGTCCCCGGTCATTCGCCGGGCTCCGTCGCCCTGTATTGGCCTCGGCAAAAAGCCCTGTTCCCGGGGGATGTCATTTTTAGTCAAAATGTGGGAAGAACTGATTTCCCGGGTGGTAGCGGTTCACTGCTCAAGAAGAGCATTTCCAAACTGGGCGCTCTGAACGTGGAATGGCTCCTGCCGGGACACATGGAGATCATCGAAGGGACTAATAATGTAAAAAACAATTTTAAGACAGTTGTGGACCACATATTTCCATACATCTAGAAAGATCACAATTCTATGATTACAGCCAGAAGAACCGTTTTTTTTATATCTGACGGCACGGCCATCACAGCGGAAACATTGGGGCAGAGTCTCCTGACCCAGTTCAACCATATCCTCTTTGAACAGGTCACCCTCCCCTTCATCGATACGGTTTCCAAGGCAGAGCGGGCGGTGAACCAGATCAATGTGGAGGCAAGCCAGACGGGACTCCCCCCCCTCATCTTCAGCACACTCATCAATTCCGACATTCGTGATATCATTATGAATAGTCAGAGTAAATTCTTTGACCTCTTTGAAGTCTTCATCGGTCGCCTGGAAAAGGAACTCAACGTAGAATCCTCCCATACCATCGGTCGCTATCACAGCTATGTCAGCAACGGCAGCTATGATGTCCGCATTGACGCCGTGAATTATGCCCTTGGAAATGACGACGGGATCTCCACGAAGAATTACGACAAGGCCGATATCATCGTCGTGGGCGTTTCACGCACCGGCAAGACTCCGACATGTCTTTACCTTGGCATGCAGTTCGGTATCTATGCGGCCAATTATCCCCTGACCGAGGAAGATCTTTTTGGACGCTATGATGAACTTCCCAACGTCCTGCTCCCCTTCCGGAAGAAATTGTATGGTCTCACGATCAAGCCCGAACGCTTGCACAGAATCCGGTCGGAAAGACGACCCCAAAGCCGTTATGCCTCTCTTCATCAATGCCAGGTGGAGATCGCCGCTGCTGAATCGCTTTTTCTTTCCGAACACATACCATACATTAACATTACCACCGTATCTGTCGAGGAAATCGCCGCCACTGTGCTCCATGCATGCGGCCTGCAAAGGCGCGTGCTTTGATTTAATCCTTGATTTTCCTTGACATTTAAAATATTAATAGGCCGTATATAGCAAATACTATTTTATGAGTTCAGAAAACATGACCCTTCGGAAAAAAATACTTCTCATTGTAGGCTTGACTTTCTTCGGTCTAACGATTGTCTTCCTCATATCCTATTACCTTTTTCTGCTGGGGGGACTCCGGGACATCCCCGGCTATGGGGCTACCTTCGTTCTATTTGCTGCCCTTGTCTTCACGATGGTCTCGGTCATGCTTCTGGAAAAGTTGGTTCTCCGCAGGCTTTTGAAGATCAGTCATGACGTCAGATCCATTGAATCCGACGGAAATACAAAAAAAAGGATTCAAGTAGATGGTCGAGACGAATTGGCAAACCTTACCAATGACATCAATAAGATGCTTGAAAAACTAGAACACTCGGAAATGATAATTCGCAATGAAGCAGAAAAATACCGAGCTGTCATTGAAGATCAAACGGAGTTCATTTGTCGTTTTGACCAGGACGGCACCTTGACTTTTATCAACGATGCTTACTATCGTTTTTTCTGTTATAAACGTCGTGAGTTGATTGGCAGACATTTTCTTTCTTTTGTACCAGACGAAGATCGGGGCCATATCGACGAACTTCTCAGTGCTATAAAACCGGGCAACCCAGTCATATCTTATGAAAACCGCGTGATATTGCCCGAAGGAGAGGAATTGTGGCAGCATTGGACCTGCCGGGCAATCTATGATGATCAGGGGGCATTCATGGAATATCAGGCCGTAGGCCGGGATATTTCTGATCGCAAACAAGCGGAGAATAACCTTCTGAACCTTAACAGCAAGCTCGAAGAGGCCAATATTCAATTAGGCGCTGCTTATACTAACATGAAAAACAACCTTGATAAGCTGAGAAAACATCTTTTCAAGGAAGAATTCGCATTTCTTGTGGACCGGAAAGGACAGATTTGCGGCATCACCGAGCGGGTGCTTGAATATATGAAGCTCTCCCGCAATGAGATGATCGGCGCCAACATGAGCGATTATCTGCCGGACAAGGAACGGGAGATCTTCATCGGGGAGCTTCACGAGGCATGGATTGGCATTACCAAGCAATCCTATGTTCAGCTCCTGCGGCCACAAGAAAAATCGGAATCGCAATTCTTCGAGATGAAACTGGCCAGGCTGACTCTGGAAGGAAAACGGATGCTTCTGGTTACTCTCAGATAATTCTATGGGAAAGACTAATAAATTTTTGCTTCGATAATATCTTGAATATTTCGCCTTTATTATTGTACTATGCTCGAGGGTAAATGACGGTCTTATTCATATGCACCGCAAATGTCGTCCGGAGTTTCATGGCAGAGAGAATATTGAAGGGGAGATTGGCAAAGATCAAGGGAAGTGATGCCGTCGTTTGTTCCGCCGGAATGATCGACATGCAGGGCGCTGACGGTGATCCGTCAGCGATAAAAATGCTGGCGGATCACGGCTATGATAGTCTTTCCCATGTTTCAAGATTAGTCTCGGAAGGAATGCTGGAGGGAGCAGACTTGATTGTGGTGATGGAAAACGCTCATCGGCAAAAGCTTATCGGCGACTATCCTCAATATGAGGAAAAGATCCGTCTCCTGAAATCTTTTGCCAAGGATTTTGATGGTATAAACCAAAACATACGCGACCCGTACCGGCAGTCGGTTTATAATTATCGACTCTGTTTTTCAGAAATTTACATGGCCATTGACGGAATGATGAAATGTATTTAGATTACTGGAAAATCAACAAGTATCCCTTTGAAAACGTCCCCGATCCGGACTTCATGTACTATTCTCCGGAACACGAAGAGGCCCTTGTCCGCCTGCTGTATGCCGTTAAAAGGATGAAGGGCGCCGCGCTCCTGACCGGTGAGATCGGCAGCGGAAAAACAACCTTGAGCAGGGTCTTCATTCAGCAGCTTCCCGAGAAGGAATTTGACATCGGTCTCATCACGAATCCCTCCCTGAACGCTCTTGATTTCATCAAAGAGGTTCATTATCAATTGGGGCTCGATTCAGATTCAAATTCCAAAACCGATCTGCTCGTTATCCTCAATAACCACCTGCTGGACAACCTGAACAAGGGAAAGAGCACCCTGTTGATTATTGATGAAGCCCAGCTCATTTTCGGAGAGACCTTTGAAGAGATCCGTCTCTTGCTGAACTTCCAGATGAACGACCGGTTTCTGATGACTTTCCTCCTCATTGGCCAGCCGGAACTACGCGATATGATACGCGAATATAAACAGCTTGATCAACGCATCGCCATCAGGTATCACCTCAATCCGCTGACGAAGTCAGAAACGGCCAATTACATCCGTTTCCGCCTGAGCAAGACAGGTTGTGATCGTGAGCTATTTACGGAAAAGGCGTATGATGCCATTTATCAATACTCCGGTGGTATTCCACGTAAGATAAACAATGTTTGTGACTTATCGCTGCTGATCGGATTTAGCCTGAAGGCCCAGGAAATCGATGAACCGCTGATTGTAAAGGTTGTCAGGGATTCCCTGTAGTCTTCTTGGGTAGTCTTTTCAGATTGACAGTCGCTCCTCTGCAATCTATAATCCCGAACATGAACCAATATAATAAAAGGGGCGTAATCGCCAATCCCCTGGTAATCCTTCGGGAAGAGTTCGACGACCGGGCCATCCTATTCGACCCGGAAACGGGAAATACTTTCGGCGTCAACCCGATCGGCGTCCTCGTCTGGAAACAATTCGACGGTCTTCATTCCATAGATGATATTGCCGATATTGTCTGCGAAAGTGCCGAAGCGGTTCCTTCCGAAGTGATCAGTCACATCAATAATTTTGTAAAGACCGCGGTCGATCTCGGGCTGGCCAGTTACGATGTTAAATAAGGATCTCATGGCTACGCAGGTGATGAAAACTCCCCGCAATGTTGATATCGAGATTACAAGTTTCTGTAATCTCCGCTGCGCCTATTGCAGCCATTTTTCAGGTCCCGGAGATATAAAAGAGGATCTTCCTCTGGAATCCTGGCTTCCGTTTTTCGCAGAATTGGGTCGCTGCAACACCATGAAAATAACCCTTTCCGGTGGGGAACCATTCAGCCGCCCCGACCTCCGAACTATTATTCAGGCTATCGTGGCCAATCGCATGCGTTTCACCATTCTCAGCAACGGCACCCTGATCGATAATGAAATGGCCGCTTTTCTGGCCACAACCCGTCGCTGCGATCTCGTCCAGGTATCCATCGACGGGGCCATTGATACTACCCACGACGCCTTTCGTGGGGAAGGTAACTTCATGAAGGCAATTCGTGGTATTCATGCCCTGCAGGCAAATAAGTTGCCCGTATCGGTCCGCGTTACCATCCACCGGAAAAATGTCCACGAGCTTGATGCCATTGCCGGATTTCTCCTGGATGACCTTGAACTGCCGTCTTTTTCCACCAATGCAGCCTCCCATATGGGATTATGCCGGAAAAACGCCGCCCTGACTCAACTTACCGTTGACGAACACTCACTGGCCATGGAAACCATGCTTACCCTTGCAGCCAGGTATGAAGGGCGGATTAATGCGTCGGCGGGCCCACTGGCAGACGCTCAGTTCTGGCTGGAGATGGAAGATTCACGGCGGAAAAACCGGGAACAGCCGGCAGGGCGTGGATTTCTTACGGGGTGCAGCGGTCCCATGCAGACTATTGCCGTCCGCGCTGACGGTGTCATTGTCCCCTGCTCACAGTTATGTCATCTGAACCTGGGCCGGATCAACCAGGATGATCTGGGTGAGATCTGGCGACATCATCCGTCACTGCAAAGCCTGAGGAAGCGCTCCCGAATATCCCTTGAAGATTTCCCCTTTTGCCAGAATTGCCCCTATACCTTCTATTGTACCGGTAACTGTCCGGCTATCGCATATAGCCTCACCGGTGAAATTGACCATCCCTCTCCAGATGCCTGTCTCCGGCAATTCTTAAGACAGGGCGGACGACTACCGAAGGTAGCGCCACTTTCAGGTTAAGGAATTATAAACAGCTTGACCAACGAATCTCCATAAGGTATCGTTTTCTCGCGTGTGCGTCCGAGATTATTTATGAAAGGAGGGGCAACGATGGACATCCAGAGAAGGTCTCTTTTCAAGATTGCGGCGGGAGGGGCGCTGCTCGTCACTGGCGGTTCTTTTTTGGCTGGTGAAAACGGTTTTATGTGGAATCTATGGCATCAGCTTCGTTATCGCCTCACGTTGAATGCGGCCCCGGCGAAAAATTCGGACATTATATCCAAAAAACAGGGTGTGGAAACAGTTCTTTATTCCCGGTCTCAGCATACGGATATCCTGAAGCTCAATCCCATGGCGGGACGCATCTGGGAGATGTGTGACGGTTCCCACCGGGTTAGTGACATGATTCTTAGGATCGGCAATCGTTTTGATGTCGTGACCTCCGAATGCACCCGGGATGTCCTGTTCACCATCGCAAACCTTCAGCAGCGAGGATTGATCCTTATCTAAAGGGAGGATTTATGGAAGAAGACTTTAAATCGAAATTCAAACTTCCCTATGAGCCGCCGCAGATTTTTGACCTCTGGACATCAACGGCCCATGCCCAGGATACAGCAGCCAAGAAGTGTAGAACCGGTTCTAAGGAAAGTGCGCAATGCTCGACCGGCGGCTCCCCGGGGCAGCAGTGCATATCCGGAGGGACGGCCTACGGCGGCACATGCCAAAACGGCAGCGTGGCGTCTATGCAATGTTATACCGGTAGCTCAGCCCAATCGGGAAAATGCACTTCCGGAAGCGTCCCTACGGGAGATTGCTACTCCGGAAGCGCCGCAGCGGGTGGGACGTGCGACTCAGGAAGCGCCGCCGGAGGTAAATGCAGCAAAGGCAGCGCCCCGATTAAATGACCGGCAGGGCATGATCGCGCTTTACTTCGCCAAGACAAGCTCCCAGAAACCGGGGTCCTTCCGAAAGAACAGGTCATAGGATGGAGTCATGTCGCAGACGGCGCGGCACAGATAAAAGGCCCGCCTTTTCAATGGTTCCCCCATCACATCAAAACAATGAAGGTGCTCCTTTAGTAATTCCGTGAAGGCGCAGCGCTGCCCCCGAGGCTTGATGAAGGTCGTTGCCGACTGATGTAGAAATAGCATCTTAGTCAGTTTTTCCTGCTCCAGGTACAGCCGTTTGGATGATGACTGCGCGATTCCCACCTGCCTGAGCGGGGTGGCGTGGATATGACAGGCGCCACCGGCGACTTCGATCACTGTTGCGTCATCGGATAAAACCATATCGCCGGATGACAAGGCGGACACCGTTGATTTACCTGCCCCCGAGGTTCCAAGAAACAGGTATCCTCCCCTCCCCTTTCTCTTTTTGATGCCCGCGCCATGAACCATTAGCCGACTCTTGTTTACCATCACCAGGCAGGTAAAGACAAAGAGCAGCTTCAGCAGGGTCGCCACGAAATGGTTCGCCTTATCCGAGCAGAAAACGTAGATCGATCCCCGGTCGGTGCAATCATTAAAGATCAGGCAACCGTTCAAAAACCCGATGGCTTCTGAAGAATTCTTCAAGGGTGTAAAGGGGATTTTCCCAATTCTGGCAAAGATCGCTTCGTTTAGACTGGAATCTTCGTATCGTATGAGATGGGGTTCACTGTGAAATCGTAGCGGGTAAGTTAGTTCGTGATCGAAATGAACAATACAGACGGCGTCAGGGAGTTTTTTGTGGTTGATCAAAAAACCTGGCAACAGGCCCGGCAGTTCGTCGAAGAGATATTCCGCTGCCGGTCCGTGGGTAATAAACTCAAAGTTAACCCCGGCAATCGAAAACCACGCCTCCTTCATGAGGCTGGCAGGTCCTCGAAGGAGACACTATCTTCAATATTCAAAACTGGTTGACTCCGCAGGTCGACCATTCGGGGTGGATCCATTTTTATCCCCTTTTCGTCAAAGATCAGATTGACTACCGGCTTCATCGGATTGGTCTTGTTCGTCGCGATAACCCGGCCGATATTACGGTTATTCAGCCGGACATAGCTGCCGATAGGATACATGGAGATCTCATCTAAAAACATCTTGGTGATCCGGGGTTCAAAAAGATTTGCCCTGGAACTAATCAGTTCCTTGATTGAGTCGGCCTGCAAGAGGGGCTTCTTATGGGGGCGGTGATGGGTCATGGCCTCATAGGAATCACAAATGCCGATAATCTGGGCATAGTCGCATATTTCTTCTCCCTTCAACCCCCGGGGATAACCCTGCCCATTTGCTCGCTCCTGGTGTTCATAGATGGCCCTGATCATCTTCGGGTATGTCGCCGCAAAAGGCGCCATTATCTCAACCGCGAATTCCGGATGACTCTTGATAAGATCCATTTCACTTTCTGACGGCCTCCCTGCCTTGTTCAAGATACTATCGGGGATCCTGAACATCCCGATATCATGGAGC
The DNA here is from genome assembly GCA_025355725.1 of Syntrophus sp. (in: bacteria). Classification (GTDB taxonomy): domain Bacteria; phylum Desulfobacterota; class Syntrophia; order Syntrophales; family UBA8958; genus UBA8958. Next base: position 6,718 of record JANXZC010000056.1, on the reverse strand, counting down.
AGGGCCGCCAGACCGAATTCGATGAGTTTCGATTCTGAGTATCCCATCCGCTGGGCAACCTTCAATCCATAAACCAGGGTATTGATAGGAGAAGAAAGATAGTAATCGTCTTCCTGCTCGTAATCAACGGTCAACTGGTAGATTTGCGATGTCATATCGTGGGAGGAGTGGAGAACACTACTGATATAGGTCAGCGCCGGTTCAAGCTGAAAGGACTCACCTTTTCTGACCTGGTTACGGACCTGGGCCATATATTTTTTCGCCGCCACATAAATCATTCGTATTTCCTCTCCTTCCCCCGGTTCTTCAGCAGCTTCCGCAACTGGTTGATCAGCCTGCCTCTCTGAAGCCTTTTGCACCGTTGTCTCCATCGGCAATTCTGGGGCTACCGTCTCGACCGTCAGTGATGCTTGTGGAGTTTCGATAGTAATCGTCTCCTCGATCTTTACATCAATGGGGGTCTCCTGCGGATTTGCAGATTTCAATTTAAGAATATCAATTTCACTCAACCTTAAAGACAGGCGTGCTTCTGCCAGAGCGGCCTCGTCAGTCCCCTTCTGTTCTGCCGATTCGTCCTGCATTTCAACATTTGTGAGACTCTTTTTTTTCCCCATAACAAGATCGTAAGCACGTGCCATGATTCAATTCACCCCAGATATTAATTATAAATTCGTGAAACTGGAAAAAGATTTTTTTCGTAAGCCTCGTTACACATAAAAAAAGAGCTTCTCAGATCACCGGAGGAGGCATAGGCACAGGCCCGGCAGGAACCGAGGCAGCGAAACTTAAATATGCAGCGTCCGCAGATCCCGGTCAGCTGCGAAGGCGTTTCGTTCCTCAGCTTTTGCAGCAGTGGATGATGATGCCAGATTTCCGTTAGATCATCCTTCGCGATGTTTCCCATATTAAGGTCCGTTTCCGTCTGCCCGATCCCGCATAAAGATACCGTACCATTGGCAAGAATGCCTAATATATTTAGAATATGACATTCGGACAGAGGATTGCTGGTAACGGCATGGAGGGATTTTAACCCGATGGGCATACAGAAATAGATTTCCGTTTTGTATTTAGTGCTGAGATCCGCCTCGATCCAGCGATCAATTCTGATCAGTTCTTCAATATCAACGTTTTCCCGGCGTTGAAAGACCTTTTCCCCACGGCCCGTGGGCATGACGGGATTGATCTTGAAGGAAGAAACCTCAAGGTCATCGCAGAGGTCTGCCAGAGGTTCAAGCTCCCGGACATTTTCCTTATAAAGGCTCATAATGACCTGGGTGTTTATCTTCTCCGACCGCAGATAATGAAGGGCGGCAACTGATTTCTCATGACACCCCTTCATTCCCCGGAGTTTGTCATGCTGCATCGCCTGCGCACCGTCCAGGCTGACAGATACCTGTCTGACCTCACACTCTTTGATAACCCTGGCCATATCCCTGTCAATCATGGTCCCATTCGATTCGATATCAATACAGAGGCCTTCCCCGTGGAGATATCTCATTAGTTCGACAATATCCTTGCGGAGAAACGGCTCACCGCCGGTAAGCTTGACTGTCCCCAAGCCCAACTCTTTCGCCGCGACAATGGTCCTCCTAAGAACGGCAAGATCCATTGCCTGCTCGTCTCCATCCTCAGGGGCGTGGGGGGACACCCAGCAGTGCCTGCACCTGAGATTGCAACGATCGGAAAGGTACAGATACAGGCTCGTCAGGGGAAATTCATCAGGAACCATTGTTCTCACATTTCGTCAAGAACTGCATTGCCGTCAGACCCTCCAAAAACAATTCCGTATCCGTTGCTATTTTATCAATATCCATTCCGGGATAGAATTCCATCAAAAGAGCGATCATATCGTTCACTGTTTTTCGGCCGTCACACATCTCATAGATATTGACGCCGTTGGCATTCAGATATTTCAGGTTGCCCGTATGAGGGTCGAAAAGGAAGGCTCCCTCCTCCTCTTTTCTGAAGACCATCTCCGGATTCTGTTTAAGGCAATCTTCCCTGGTAATAATTTTCGTACCATCAGGCATAACACTCCACCTCTCGGCCCTAACTACTTCTTTTTTCACCAAGAATCAATAATGTTTTTTAAAATATTTAGTTCCTTTTTTCTCCCGCCCCTGTTATCGTATCCTTCAATGCACACGACCATCGATCATGCCCTCTTTTCGCTGATAAACCAGCAGCCGGCGCCATGCCTCCAGGCAATTCTGTCTTGTCCCGAATTATTGCCCTACCTGGAGATTAACGGCGTCGCCGGGGTAATGTTTTACCACCTCCAAAAGGCGGGTCTCCAGCATCTTGCCCCTCCGGACTTTTATGATGCCCTTCATGACAGTTTCCATTCACAGATAAGGAAGAATATGGAGTGTGCCGCAACAGCAAAGAAAGTTTTTCGCCTGTTGCAAACGGCAGGTATCCCTTTTATTGTCTTGAAGGGGATAGCCCTTGCCGAACATGTTTACCCCCACTTTGCCATGCGCACAACCTCGGATCTTGATATTCTGATCTGCAAAGACAACCTGCTACGCGCTGATCTCGCCCTTACTCAAGCAGGTTATCAAGCCCAGGACAGCACCCCCCAACAGGCGCTGCTAAATCCCCCCGGTTATCTTGCCAGCCTCGAATATCACAAACAAGGGATAACCTTCGCCTACATCCATCTCCATTGGCATCTCGTAAACACCTCGACCCCCGCCATTGCCTTCATTAAGAATGTGGATATGGACAGAGTCTGGGAGAAATCCCTCGTCGTAAAAGTGGCTGCTACAGAAGTCCGTATCCTCTGCCCGGAGCATCTTATCATCTATCTTTGTGAACATGCCCTACGGGTCGGCCATTCCTTTGACCGTCTTATCCTCGTCTGCGATATTCTATACGCCATCAAGACTTATGAGGCCCACCTTGACTGGAATACTGTGGCCACGGAGGCGAAGGCCCTGGGCCTTCTGAATTTTGCCTATCTCGGTCTCAAGATTGTTCAGTTCTATGGGGGTGAGGAATTCTTGAGGGATGACATATTAAAGAAATTTCCCCCCCCTTCCCTTTCCCGGACGGAACGTCTCTTTCTTGCTCTTCAGGAAAACCATTTCCGTATGCGCGGAAGCAGCTATCTCGTCTATCTGGCCCTGAGCAGGGGACCCTTCAATAAGGGACATCTGATCCTGCGAACCCTGTTTCCGCCCCTCCCCGTTCTCGCTCAGCGGGTGCGTTTTACATTGCATGCACCGACAAATGCTTTGTATTTTCAAAGAATTCGTGAAGTAATGTCCCATGTTTTTAAAATATTTAAGTATTTTTACCGGATGATCTATCCATGAGGCGTTTTCTAATAGCACCTTTTTCTAACCGGACAACGCAGTATCTAGTATTGATTTTTGATATTTTTTATGGCAAAGTGCCCTCGGACTGGTTGGTGCGGTGTTTTGAAAGCAAGGCAAGGGGGAAAGAGAGATGACCATAACCCGTAAGAATGTCTCGTTGATCATTTTGCTATGCCTGATGTCAGGCGTTCTTACCGCCTGCAAACCCTTCGGCGTGGTGAAGGGTATCCCCGTAAAAACGTATAAGATCCCGACGGAGGATCTGGCCTTAATTGAAAAACAGTCGAAAAAGAACACTGAAGAAATCCTGCAATTAACCCAGACCAGGCAGAACGCCGTTTTCAAGGAAACAAATGGCGTGCCCGAGTATATCATCGGTCCGGGCGATGTCCTCACTTTGACGTACTGGATGCCCTATGCCCCATCCTTATTCACCACCGGGCAGCAGACACAAGGCTCCGCTGAAGGCTTCATGCAGACAACATCTACTGTGACGGTCCGTCCGGACGGTAAAATCACTTACAGTTTCGGAGACGATATTCCTGTGGCCGGCCGCACGGCCAACGAAGTTCGTGAGATTCTTTTGGACAGGGTAAAGGATTACATCAAAAAACCAAGACTGGAGGTTCTCGTTAAGGAATATAAAAGCAAAACGGCGCTTTTATTCGGACGGATCAATAGTTTGCAGAGCTCACTCGGCATGACCGGTCCCGGCAAATATCCACTGAAAGAAAAAACATCAGTCCTCGATCTCATCATCACGGCGGGAGGACCGGTAACGGGAGTTCCGCAGCGCAGCAACCTCAGGACAGACGCCAATTATGGTGGCAACGGGGATTTGCGAAAGGTAGATCTCGTGAGAAAAGGGAAGAAGTACACCCTGAATCTTTACAGTGCTCTCTTCGGAGGGGACATGAGCAATAATGTCATCCTTGATAACGGCGATATCATTACCGTTCCCGATGAGCCCACGTTTGCGCGGAGGGTCTATGTCTTCGGTCAGGTGTACAGTCCCGGCGTCTTCAGTCTGACCGACGTCAATGATTTGTTGACGGCCTTATCCTATACGGGCGGCTATACACCCCTTGCCGTTCAAAAGGACATTAAGATTGTCAGAGAATTTAATGAGAGAAAGGGCAAGCCCCTTGTTCTCTCCGTTAATCTGGATGATATCCTGAAACGGGGCGATATGTCACAGAACATCCCCCTTCAGGACGGGGATCTGGTATATGTGCCAAGAATGCTGATCGGAGATATCAATGAGTTTATTGCCAACATCAACCCCCTCATGACTTTCTTTACATCAACAGTGCCACCGGCTCAGGTCATGCAGTACTGGTTGAAAGATCCAAACAAACTTAAATTCTAATGCCCCTGTTATGAACGGAGACGCTAAGCCATTTATACAACAAACTCAGTGGTCATATTTGAAAATACCAAATCATTTGGTCAAATAATGGTGAAATCTGGAGAAGCCCGTACATGCTGAAATATGACCTGAACCTGCGGGAATACTGGCGCATTATCAAGCGCCGCAAATTAATTATTCTCTTCACCGTCATCGTCATGGCCATCTTCAGTTTCATTTCCGCCATCCTGGGCAAACCGGTACCGATATATAAAACAAGCTCCACGATCAAAATTGAAAAGAGCGTCTCCTACGTGGGCATGAATGCCGCTCAGTCCCTGAGCGGTGCATCCAACGCCATGGAAACCCAGACCTATGTGATCAAGAGTTACTACATCCTGGAATTGACAGCCAAGAAGATGGGTCTGATTCCTGCTGATCTTTCCCCGGACGAAGTAAGGCAAAACAACAAGTACATAAATATTATCATGGATTTACAGGAGAGGGTCCAGACGGAACAACGGGGGAACAGTGACCTCGTCGATATAACCATTACCGCCAACGAACCAAAATTTGCCACTAATTTTTGCAATACCCTGACGGATGTCTATAGAACCCAGCATTCTCTCGATTTAAATCGGAGAACAATTGAAGGGAAGAAATTCATTGAAAACCAGTTTGGCATCTCCAGGGAAAAACTGTCCAAGTCCGATGATGCGATAAAACGCTTCCGCGAACAGAATAAATGGTCCTCCCTGGAGGGAGAATCGGTATACCTGGCAAATCAGATCAACCGCTTCCAGACCCTTCGAGATCAGGATCAGATCATTATACAGAAGATCAACTCCGCGGCCGCCGCCCTGAACGCTGCCGAAAATACGCAGCTTACCTCAAAAATGAATTTTCATTTTGAAGAGGCCTCTCCCCCCTACAGGACGCTTAATGACCGGCTGGTGAACCTGATGATGGAAAGGGACACCCTTCTCTTGACATATACGGATAATTTTCCCCAGATCAGGGCTATTAAGAGTTTAGTCCACGATACCATCGAGAGCATGAAAACCCAGTTAGCATCGCAGCGGAGAAATCTCGCTTCGAATATTAACATATATAACAAGCAGATAGCTGAATCTACAACCAAATTTAAAAAGCTCCCCGAAAAGGCCCTTGAATTGACGCGCCTGGATCGAGATTCAACCGTCGCCAAAGAAATGTATGCATTACTGGAAAGAAGATATCAGGAGACCTTGATCGCGGAGGCTGAAAAGCTCGATGAAGTGAAGGTCGTGAAGCCCGCCATTGAACCGGCGTCACCTATCAACCCCCCCAAAACAGGCACTAATACCATTCTAGGAACGGTATTGGGACTTATCCTGGGGGTCGTCTTCGCCTTCCTGATTGAAACCTTTGATACGTCCATCGCTGCTATTGAGGAAGTGGAGGAATTCCTGGGCGTCCAGGTCCTGGGCGTCATTCCCTTCGTCAGCGTCGAAGAAATTAAGACCTTGCTCGGGGATGATCCCGATGTTTCCCTTGACGACGACAAAGTACGGCGCTATGCCCGTCTAGCCGCTCACTTCGTGCCGGCGTCCACTCTTTCCGAGAGCTACAAGGCCCTGCGCACAAGTCTGAATTTTGTCTGCACGGAGAATGATCTTAAAACGATTCTCTTTACGAGTTCTTCCCCCGGCGAGGGCAAAACATCGATCGTGACCAACCTCGCCATCACTATGGCCCAAATAGGCCAAAAGGTCCTCCTTATTGACGGTGATCTGAGAAGGCCCGTTATTGCCAAGTTATTCGGAATTGAACAGATCCCGGGACTTACGGATGTAATCCTGGGCAACTACGAGTGGCATAATGTCGTTAAGTCCGTTACAGATCTTATGATGGGCAGGATGTCCATTGAAGAAATCATGAAGACCCCCGGCATGGATAACCTCCATATAATCACCAGCGGCACATACTCGCCTAGTCCCTCAGAGATAATAAATTCCAAGGCCATCGGCGAATTTATGAGCAGCATCCGCAAGGAATACGATATAGT
>JANXZC010000016.1 GCA_025355725.1 Syntrophus sp. (in: bacteria) | reverse complement strand
CGGAACGCGGGTCCGGTGATCGCTACGTTGGCCATTTTAATTAACAATTGGTATATCAAAAAGTTGGGTTGTTACAATTATTTCTCTACCCGGATCATCTTTTTTAATAAATGTGTAACGGGAATTTCCATTTTCTTTATGAAATAAGGTTCTGCGATGTTCTTCACGAGATTCCATTATTTCATGCATTTTATCTATAACGGATGAAGAATCCTTGTTTTTGTTGAATATCAATAAAGCACATTTAGAATCCCGCCACGATAAATAACTTAGCAACTGATCAATAGCTTCGGAAAAACCTTTAGGTCCCCGCCAGAACTTACATTCTGCTATAAAAATGTTCCGATTATCTACACGAATAAGTATGTCCGTTTTACCAACTGCATTGAATGTTTCTCCTGTGGCACTTCCTTCATAGTGACCATTTAATTGAAGTAAAAAATGAATTCGTATTGCCTCCTCATCAAGAGTGGCAAATGATGAAGGACTTCTCTCGATGACCAAGCCCATGCTTTCTATTATCTCTAAAATATGTTCGTACTCAGACATGTCCAATACAGGCTCTGGTTTATAGCTTTCTGTGGGGACTTTCGGTCTATCTGTTGGGGTTGCACGGCGGGTTGTTGGCACTGTAAAGGTTGGGGGGGTATCTTTCCGCTTGACAGGAATGCCAAGATTAGCAACCGCATTTGTAGCGGTCTGTGCTTTTTTGCGTTTTCGTTCCAGAGCAGATTTGATCTGATCGGGGGCGGTTCTGTTGTGATTTTCTACATCTCTTCTTAAGTTTTGTACTGAACCGGCCAATGATTCAACAATAGACACTATTTGTTGTTTTAATCTTTCTGGATCAGCGGCATCATCTGCGAATGTTATAGAGAAGCTTATTATGTCATTTCCGATACTAATCTCGGGATACCCACTTAAGGTGAAAGTTGACGGACGGACTCGCCAAAGCATGGGATCTCCAATAAAAGGTATCGCGATATCTAATTGTGTCCCTTGGACAACTATTCGCTCACCTCGAAAACTCATTCTATTAAAATCATGACTAACATCCTTTTGGATACCCGTCTGATTTTCAATATAATAATTTTCTGAGTCTAGTTCCAATGGTTCAATTAACACTTTATTTACGTAGTAGTCTTCGAGTTCGGTGGCAGATGCTTTTAAGATAAAATCATTATCGAGCGCATCAACCTCGTGTACAAATTTTTCTATTAAATTTCTGAACGTCGCAAAGGGATCACCATCTCTAAACGGACTGATTCTGCCATACATCATTATGTCCTCGCGAATATGATCAATATATTTTAGAAAACGCCTTTATTATGGTTGGTCACTGCCGGGTCGGAGATCACGCGGCACCTCCTGCGGCCAATCTCTGTGAGATTGCCTTATCGACCAGCTGACGTGCTGTTAGTGGAATATTCCGGAATTCGATACGTTGCATGAATGAGATTGGGCCGAGTTCAACAAATAGCTTCCCGAAAACCTCATCGGCGAAGCTACTTGATACCAATGGGACATCAGAAAAGTCGACATGGATTCGATGACCTGGGCACATCCGGAGGAGATTGGCTAGGCGGGTTCGCACCGGCGCGCCTGCTACACGGCTCCCGAAGGTCATCGCCTCCTCTCGCATCAGGAAGAGCACGTGGCTTAAGTCGTCTTGCTCATAATGCAGCTCGACAAAGTCGACAGGGGAATGAATCTTGCCGCCAATTTTCAGTGCTTCCTGAAGCAAGTGGGGCACCGAGAAATCTATTTGTGCGACCACGAGCGTGCCTTCGTATGGGACACGCTCTGAGCTGATGTGCAACCCAGACTTCTCTGTGAAGGAGAGCTTTGCATACCCAGATTCGACTTGGAATAGACCGCGGCTATGGCTACAGATTTGATAGCTGCCAAATAGACCGTTGCCCTGCCCCACATCCTTATTTCTGGTGACACCTTCCCTAATCGCTCGGTCTAGTGCGACAGCGTCTGATGTAATTTCAGGATGGCCCTCTCGAAGTGTTATAGGAATCCCAACGCCAGCATCCGCAACGATATACTCGACCCTTTTTCGGTTTTTCTGAAAAGTGGAAACCTGGACGATACCACCAATAGGCGACTGGGAATGGACCAAGACGTTATCTGTGACTTCGTTGATGGACCATTCCAATGCTGCAAAATCGTCTCGCTCAATATTGGGGATTGCTCCAAGAATCGCGTTTACGATCCGGTTGACCGCCCTTCCTTGGTCGCTTGATGTCGTAAACTGAGTCCCCGGTATTTGGGTGTGCCCTTTGAACACCGATGGGGAATTGACATGGGGATGGAGGAAGTGTGCCCAATTGGCATTTTGAAAAAGGCGAGACAGTTTTAAGTCGGTTGGTAGAACCAAATCAAAGTCGATGTGAGAGGCCCGCAACTTCATAACTTGAGCGCATAACGCCAGCATCGGACCTGGGAATGCAGCCGTGCAAGATCCGAAGTCGAGGACGACGTCTTGATATCCCGCTTCCTGCACTGCTTGGTGCAAACATGCAAGAGGGCGATGCAGGTCGGCAATGGCAAACTCCCCCGCGAAAGTAACTCGGTTGTTGTCACGAAATACCGGCATATGAGTACCGCCCCCTGTGATTATCTCCAAGAATTAATATACGGAAACCGTATATCATTGGAATAATCATTAAGAGAAAAATCGGACTCCCTCCATCTCTTGCAAAGCTAGGATACCATAGAATTTCACGATCCATACCACAATTCTCGAGAAATAAACATCAATGATAATGGATTGAAATCAAGTATATTCTTCAAGGGAGGCGTTTTACTGACTTCAGCTTGCTATCATCACCCGCCTATCGGCAGGTTACGGATACGAATTCTGCTTTGATCAAAAACAACGACACAACCTTTTTCAAGGCTTTCTTTTAAAGCTGATAGGTTTGCTAACAGGACTTGTAGCTGATTTTCTGGTCGGCGTGTTGTCATGCCGCGGAATAAAATAAAGGGTGGAGACAAGGCATTATCGATCAAAAATTTCATGCCTGCATTACCAGCGGTAATTCACGTTCGCGGAGCGCTTCCGCAGCATACCGCAGAGATTCTGTGATATCACCTTTTTCAAGGTCAGGATAGGCTGCCAGGATTTCCGCATCGCTCATTCCTTCCGCTATCATAGCGACAATCGTCGACACGGGAATCCTCAAGCCACGGATACAAGGCATTCCATTCATTTGGGAGTGATTAACAGTGATTCGTGTAAAGTTCATAAATCAACCTCCGTTGTCCTGTTGCCTGATTTTCCGACATGCTGAGTAATGTTATAATCTTGCATACTTTCCAAAATCCGTCAATCACTGACTTCAGCGAGACAGTCGGAGCCGGGGTAATTCATGTCTTCATTTGCCAACTTTTGTGATTGTTTTTTTCATAATTTCAACCAACCTTTCAAAATAGGCTGCAAATTCGGCTTCATCGGCCAGATACGGCGTCATGATGGTTGATCTCAGCACCAGCACCGACGGCGCTTTTTTCCATTCCCCGTCGTCTATGCCGCATTTCCGAACGAAATCAAGGGGCGTGTTCCCGTATTCCGCCGGAGAAAAGACGGTCTTGGAGGTGATGAAATCTTTTTTCATCAAGTCTCCGGAGACGTAGGAGCACTCGTCGTAAATGGCCTGGTTTAGCTTATTCATGGCTTCCAGGCCGGGGTTTCCGACTTCCTTGAGCACGTAATCGACAATGTTCAGATCGGGTTTGACCAGCGGTACGAACTTATATGTCCGGCCGTTTTGCGCCTCGAAAGGTTCCGCTTTGGCCATTGCTTCGTATAACATGTTTGCTGTCTTGATCGTACGGCCGAGGAGCCGGCCATAGCCGTCCATGTTCAGCGGCAAGACCTGATGCGCTGTCCAGGCGGCGGCCGCGGCCGCCCCCGGCTTTGAGCCCTCGAGGACATAGTGGCCGATGCTGACCGGGGCCTGGGCGCGCAAATCCTGGACGTAGGCGGCGTGGAAGGTCTGAACCGCCAGTATCCGCTTGTCTTTGAAGACAACCGCTCCGGCGGGGTAAGGGATATAACCGAGCTTATGACAATCAATAGTCACGGAATCCGCTTCCGGTACGGCCTTATATGCCTCATAAACGCTTTCCTGCGGCCAGGCTGCGGCTTCAGAAATATAGTAACGATCCCGGGCCTCCTTTCGCACCTGATCCAGGCTCATAAACGCCCCTGATCCGTCGATGAACATACTGCGGACGTAGCCTCCATAGGCGGCGTCAATGTGGTAATAGAAGCCGATGCCGCGACGGGCGTATTTTTCCCGCAGGGCGGCTATGCGGTGTGTTTCGTCCACGGCACCTTCCTCGGTGCTGCCCAGAACGGATACTACGGCCAGGATGGGGATCTTTTTCCTGACCAGTCCGGCGATGGTCCGATCCAGGGCTTCAATGTCCATACGGTAATTTTTATCGACGGGAACGGCAATGATGTTTTCGCTGCCGATGCCGAAGACATCAGCCGCCTTGTCCCAGGAATAGTGTCGGGATTGAGGTACGAGGAGTTTCCCGAGCTTCTTGGGATCAACGCCTTTTCCTTTGACGGTATGTTTAAGGACGGTCTCATAGCGGGGGCTGTTTTTAACTTTATCGAGGAGATCCAGGGCCTGGCTTACCGGCATGTTGAGAAGACGTTGTTCGTTTAGCCCCTGGACCAGTTCCGGCATGACGGCTTTGACGGCCAAGGGGAAGGATTTCAGGTTTCTGGCATACCAGAGGGCCTGGAAGTTGGCGTTCGTGCCGCCGGAGGTGATGTTTCCCCATGCCTTTTCGGGATTGTATCCGAGTAACCGGGCTAACTGCAATCCCACTTCGAGTTCCATTTCGGTCGTGGCCGGCCCGCCTTCATAAACGACGTTGTTTGAATTGTAGAGCATGGCGGCCATGTAGCCGATAACGCCGGGGAGGAGCAGATCGGCGCTCATGTGCCCCAGGTAGCGGGGGGAAAACCAGGGGTTTGAACCTTTTTGTAGCCTTGTGGAGAGCGTGGACAGAACCTCCTTCAGCTTCTTCTGGGCATCGGTCGCTTCCGGTGCGGCGAGGTTTTTATCGCTTATGGCCTGCGGATCTTCGGGATGGAAGCTTTGTCGCCAAGTTATATGCTCCTTCATCATCGTGTTCAGCATATCGAGAAAGAAATCGCCGGTTTCGCCTTTAGTGCCGAGGAAAAACGCGTCCAGCCGGGGAGCGGGTTCGGCGCTTTGGCCGGCATGGGCCGGGACCGATGAACCGGCAAATATCACGGCCATAATCATTATGCAGATAAATGCTCTTTTTACGCAGTTCATTGATCGCCTCCTTTTGTGAGTTACATGAAGATTCATATACCGATACGGGATATTCGGGATATTTAGAACGAAATGGCGGTGGTCATGAAATCGGTTTGGTCCATACAATGGTAACAGCGGACCTCCCTACTCCCAGTAGCCCCTCTCAGGCAGAAGACCTTGGCTGTCGAGAACTTCCCCCGTGGCCGATATAATCTCCCGGGGGAGGCGGACCCCGGCGTGGAGGAGTGGTCCGGGACGGCTTGTTGCATTGGGGCCGTAGGCAAGGAAATGATCAATGGCCTTGTTGGCATTTGTAAATGCATTTCCATGGGGCAGTGGCTGGACGATCGCGAAGACCTTTCCGATCACTGTGCTGAGTCGTCCGGAAGTCTCTCCGGCGGCCTTGAAATCACCTTTTTCAAGATTATCGATGATAGATCGGAGTTCCCGGGGGAAGGAATTGGCCGTACTGAGGAGAAAACCGTCATAAGGCCCCCCGGCCTCCCTCAACCAGCGTGCATAATCCCCTTCGGCGCCACGAACGAGAAAGACGCCACCCTTGTCAACGGAAGAGGAGGCGATCCGGTCGTTACCGCTGGAGTCCTTGAAAAAAATCAGATTCGAGTATTTCTCCGTAAGACGGGCGAATGTTTCCGGCGCCGCCTCATTTTCCGTTAGCTGGGGAAGCTGGTAAAGGGCCGTGGGCAGGGCCATATCCAGAATTTCCGAGAGTCCCGAATCGATTTCCGCCTGCGATAGGGCCTTGCCGCGGGGTGGACAGATTGTAATGCCGCAGATTTGATGAGGGCTCATTACCGGGTCGGCCCCCTTATTTTCTAGTAAATGAAATATGTTGCGTCCCTTCATGGCCGAAAGCGTCCCCTTCACGCCCCCTACATCCGGTCTGAGAAGTCCGATGAGAAGATGAATATCCTTGCCCCGCGTGTGGGCCACGGCAAATTCTGCTACCTGCAGCGTTTCTTCTTCCGTGAGTTCCCAGCCGTCCCCCGTTGAACCGGGGATCAGGAAGCCCTTCACCCAAGGGGAAATATATGCGAAATGGGCCTCCATGCGGTCAAAATCAATCGTCTTATCATCCCTGTAATGGGTGAGAAGTGGGCACCAGAGCCTGGGGATGCCGTCAGGAAACATGGTCTGGACCAGCCTTGTTCTCGCCGCTTGTCGGTCATTCATGAAAATACCTCCCGGTTAAGTTTCTTAATCAATTCCCGTATCCAGCGGTGCGTAATCCTACACCTCTGTATAAAAAGAATCAAGCAGCTCCTTAAACCCCTGCTTCGCAGCTCCATCCTGACGCAGCTTTTCATTTCTCAGGGCATTTCGCTTTTCAAACCCCTTTTAGGCGGGCCAAATGCCCTGGAGGAGATAGGCGCCGATCAGGGCGACGCCGGTCAAGGCGTGGACCTTGATCATGGCCAGGTTGGCCGGGGCCATCCGTATGGGGTCTTCGAGGTATCGGTTTAAAATTCTCAGGGATCTCCAGGCCAGGGGCATGCTCGCCCAAGCCAACAGGGTGTAAGGAGAGAGGAGTTGGAAGTAAATCCCTGCGGGCGGCGTAAGGTAGGCCAGGGACAGGCCGCCGGCGTACAGGCTCACCGCCGTTTTCCTGCCGAAGCGCACCACGAGGTTGTTTTTCCCGCCCCCCCGGTCGGCTTCATAGTCGGGGATCTCATTGATGATGATCATGGACCACATCATGAATCCCATGATGTGGGAGGCCAGCAAAGGTTCCCAGGCCAGCTGACCGGCCTGGACGAAGTAGGAACCCAGCACGATTACCGGTCCGAAGTTGATGAGAAGCCCCAATTCCCCGAAGCCCCGATAGCCGAATTTCACCGGCGGCATGGTATAGAAAATCGAGGAGGCCATGCCGATGAGTCCCAAGATCAGGACTGTCCCGCCACAGACGTAGGTGAGGTAAAGACCGATAAAGATTGTTGCGGCAAAACACAGCGCCGACGCGGCAAGCATTTCCCGGACTGTAAGCAGTCCGTCGGGCAGGACGCCGCTGCCGCCGGTGAAGGGATTCTTTTCGTCCGATTTCTTCAGATCGACGATATGCAGGTAGTCAAAGACATCATCGATCATATTCAATCCGAAATGATTGACGGCGACCCCGACGACTACCAGGAGGAATGGCAGGGGTTTCAGCGGAAAACCCTGGGACCAGGCGATGACGGCCCCCAGTATCCCCGGCAGGACACTGGGAAGGACAAAATGGAGACGAAAGGCGCGTATCCAAATCTGCCAGTGGTGAGACGGCTTCAGGGCACGGGATGGGGAGTCGATTCGCAGTCGCATAGGAAATTCACATTGTCAGCGTATACGGAGGAATAAAGACTTAATTTAACTCTTTGCTGCAAATCCTCTGCTCATGTCAAATTAAAAAAAGGATTGGATTGCGCAACGGGGCGGACACGGTAGGGGCGGTCCCAGTATTGGGTCACGGAAGAGTAATCGCAGTTGAAGGGACAGCACGGGAGGCCATGTTGGCCTTGGGGAAGGAATATTCCCCTCCCCAAGGTTTCATCAAATCTTGACATCAGGATGTTTTTACCGTAATTTCAAATCAGGCTTTATAAGGAGGGTTTTTTATGGATGTTTTGGCGCTGAGCCGGATGCAGTTTGCCCTGACGGCCATGTTTCACTTTCTCTTTGTCCCCCTGACCCTGGGGCTCTCCATCCTGGTCGCCTACATGGAGAGTCGCTATGTGGCAACGAAAAACGACATGTATCTCCGGATGACCCGGTTCTGGGGCAAGCTCTTTCTCATCAATTTTGCCCTCGGGATTGTGACGGGGCTGACCTTGGAGTTTCAGTTCGGGATGAACTGGGCGGAATATTCCAAGTATGTCGGCGATATCTTCGGCGTGCCCCTGGCGATCGAGGCGACGCTGGCCTTTTTTCTCGAATCGACCTTCCTGGGGTTATGGATCTTCGGCTGGAAAAAGGTTTCCCCCCGGGTGCACGCCCTAAGCATCTGGATCGTTGCCTTTGCAACTAATATGTCGGCCCTCTGGATACTTCTGGCCAACGGCTGGATGCAGCATCCCGTCGGTTATGTCCTTCGGAATAATCGGGCCGAACTTGTCGATTTCATGGCATTTCTTACCAATAGTTATGGCTGGCTGAAGTTCTTTCATACCATCCTGGCGGGGTATGTAGTGGCGGCCTTCTTCGTCATGGGTATTTCGGCCTGGCACCTCCTCCGGAAGAGCCATCCGGAGTTTTTCAAGAAATCCTTTCAGATTGCGGCGATTTTCGGTCTGGTCAGTTCCCTGCTCATCGTCCTGGTTGGCGATTTTCATGGGGCCGAAGTCGGCAAGGTCCAGCCGGCGAAGCTGGCTGCCATGGAGTCGGTCTGGGAGACCCAGCGGGGCGTTCCCTTTTACCTGCTCGTTATTCCCGATCCGAAAAATGAGCGCAATGCCGTGGAGTTGTTCGGTATCCCCAAGATGGTGAGCTTTCTGGCCTACAAGGATTTCAATGCCGAGGTGAAGGGTCTCAAGGCCTTTCCCAAGGATCTGCGTCCCCCGGTCTTTGAAACATTCCTGGGTTTCCGGCTCATGGTGGGTATGGGCGGACTTTTTATTCTTTTGAGTTCCCTTGCCTTTTTCCTGTCCTGGAAGGATCGGCTGGAAGAGTATCCCCTTTTTCTAAAGGTGATGCTCTTTGCCATTCCTCTGCCCTATCTGGCCGGTGAATTAGGGTGGATAGTTGCAGAGGTAGGGCGGCAGCCCTGGATCGTCTATGGAGTCCTGAAGACCGCTGATGCCGCTTCCCGGAGCGTTTCCGTGACCCAGGTGACTGTTTCTCTGGTTGGGTTTACCATCCTCTATAGTTTCCTGGGGCTGGTCGATATGTATCTGCTGGCAAAATACGCGAAGAAAGGGCCGGAGGTTTAACATGCTGGATTATCAAACGATATGGTTTGTCCTCTGGGGAGTATTATGGGCCGTCTATTTTATGACCGACGGCTTCGACCTGGGAATCGGCATCCTCTACCCCTTTCTTAGCAAGGATGACCAGGAGAAACGGATGATGATCAACAGCATCGGTCCTGTCTGGGACGGCAACGAGGTGTGGCTCGTGACGGC
Organism: Syntrophus sp. (in: bacteria); assembly: GCA_025355725.1. Classification (GTDB taxonomy): domain Bacteria; phylum Desulfobacterota; class Syntrophia; order Syntrophales; family UBA8958; genus UBA8958. The sequence goes on along the minus strand of JANXZC010000016.1, from coordinate 6,012 downwards.
CGGGGGCGCTACCTTTGCCGCCTTTCCCGTGGCTTATGCCCTGATCTTCAGTTATCTCTATACGCCCCTGCTTATCATCCTCTTTGCCCTGATCTTCCGGGGGGTGGCCTTTGAATTCCGGGCCAAAGGAGCTTCCGATGCCTGGCGGCAGGGTTGGGATCTGGCCATTTTCTTCGGTAGTCTGATCCCGGCATTGCTATTCGGGGTGGCCTTCGGCAACATTTTTCAGGGTCTGCCCATGGACAACCTTGGGTATTATGGATCCCTGCTGGGGCTGCTAAACCTCTACGGTTTAGTGACCGGTTTACTGTTTGTCGTCATGTTTGTCTGCCACGGGTCTCTCTATCTGGCTATCAGGACGGGGGATGATCTGGGACGGAGGGCGGAGCGTTTTGCCGTCAAGGCATGGGTGGTACTGGTTTTGGTGGCGGCGCTGTTTTTTGTAAACACGGCCTTCGCAACCAATCTGTATGCCAATTACCTGAAGAATGTTATCTGGTTGGCCATTCCAGCCCTGGCGGTTGTCTCGCTTATGGGGATCGGGGTTTTTGCCATGAAAAACCATTATCAGCGGGCTTTTGTTGCTTCCTGTATTACTATTGTTATGGTGGTTATGACGGGGGTGATGGGTTTATATCCACAGTTGCTGCCGTCCAAGATAGATCCCCGTTACAGTCTGACGATTTACAATGCCTCTTCAAGTCCCTATACCCTGAAGATCATGACGGTGGTGGCCCTGGTTTTCGTGCCCATGGTGATGGCCTATCAGCTCTGGGTCTACTGGGTCTTCCGGCGACCGGTGACGAAGGAAGATGTACTTGGGAACAAGGACGCTTACTGACCCTGGGGCGGTCGGGCGGCTCCGGATTCGATCTTCTTGCTGGTGACCTTCGTGGCAGCGACGGCGGCCTTTTTCTCGTCCCGGTCCTTTTTTTCCTTTTCCTTGACCATACGCTTCTGGGTCTCGTCTATGTATGCTTTGACCTTATAGTCGAGTCCTAAATTGGGATAGTTTTTTGCGATGGTCTGAAAACGCTTCAGGGCTGACTGGAATTTGCCCTGCTTAAAGTAGAACTCGCCGATATAGAACTCCTGCTCGGCCATATTCTTCCTGCATTCCCTGAGTTTCTGTTCCGCCAGAAAGGCGAATTTGCTGCTCGGGTAGCGGGCCATGAGACGCTCAAATTCCCGGGCCGCCTTGACGGTTTCCATCTGATCCCGGTCGATGCCGGTCATTTGTTTATAGTGGCACATCCCGAGCTGATACATGGCATAAGGGACGTTTTCGTTTGTCGGGTGGAGGCTCACAAAGTCCGTATAGGCAAGCTCGGCTTCCGCATACTCCTCTTCAGAAAAATGGGCGTCTCCGATGCCCAGTTCGGCCTGGAGAGCCAGGGGGTGGAGGGGATTTTCTTCTTTGACCCGGACAAAATATTCAACGGCCTTCTTGTAACGACCATCCTGATAAGCCGATACGCCTGCCTGGTAAAGGGACTCCGGCGTACCCTTGGCCATCTGCTTGCGCGACCAGAGATCCTTCCACCAGCCGCATCCGGACATGGTTATGAGAAAGACGAGCAAAAAGGTAATGATGCAGCTTCTGCGGATAGTCAAGGCCTTGATCATAGTCCCTTCTTCGCAAAGTCTTCCAGTTTTTCCTTGGGGACAAGACCGATCAGGGTATCCAGTAGCTTGCCGTCCTTGAAGAGCAGGAGTGTCGGGATGCTGCGGACGCCGAATTTTTCCGCCGTCAACGGACTGTCGTCAATATTTAGCTTGGTGACTTTGATCCGGTCTTTATAGGTTGTTGCCAGTTCCTCAACCATCGGGCCGAGCGCCCGGCAGGGTCCGCACCAGGGAGCCCAGAAATCCACGATGGCCGCTTTATCAGCTTTCAGCACCTCCTGCTCGAAGTTCTCATCCGAGACGTGAATCATGGCTTCCTCTCCCATAACCAGACCTCCTTCCGTCACTTTTTTTGTCGGACCCTAAAGTATGACACATTGGCAGATATGTCAAATTCATTTTTTTGCAACCTTGTGTCTTGTCTGATGGGAATGAATCTGCTATAGGTCATGGCGCTTCTCGATCCTATTGGGGGGGGGACATCTGTGGAAAGATTGGGAATAATTTCGGGGACCATTGCCCTGCAGGAAAAGGGAGTGCTCCTCGATCCCGAAGAAAAATGGGTAGAAACGGAGTTCGGTAGCGCCCTGGTGCTGGTTACGGCGGATATCGCCTTCCTTCCCCGTCACGGCGGGGACCAGAAACGGCACATCCTGCCTCATCTTATCAATCATCCCGCCAATATGATGGCCTTGAAGAGCCTGGGCGTCCGGGAAGTCATCGGGATCAATTCCACCGGTTCCCTGAGGCTGAAACACAAACCCGGCACCCTCGTGGTTCCCGATGATTTCATCATGCTAAATCCCGGCCCGACTGTTTTCTCCTCGAAACCGGTACACATCACCCCGACCCTCAACAAGGAGGTCCGGGAACGGTGGCTCGCCGCCGCCCGTGAATGTTCCATCGACGCCGTAGATGGTGGCATCTACTGGCAGTCCACGGGACCGCGCTTTGAAACAAGAGCCGAAATCATGGTCATGGCGCAAGCGGCCGATCTGGTGGGGATGACCATGGCCAGCGAGGCTATTGTCGCCCGGGAACTCGATATGTCCTATGCGTCTTTATGTTCCGTGGACAACTACGCCCATGGATTGGAGGACAAAGAGCTGACAATGGAAAAAATCCTCTGGCGTGCCCGCAGGAATGCCGAGTCCATTGTCCGGATTGTAAAGAGTTATATAGAAAGGAGGCAGGCATGAAGTTTTCGAAAAAGGGGGACGGAGGAGAGACAAGTCTCCTCGGTGGTCAGCGGGTTCCAAAATTCGATCCCAGGCCCGATACTTATGGCGTCCTGGATGAGGCCAGTTCCGCCCTCGGGGTGGTCAGGGCCATGACAAAAGATCAGCGAATCAAGGACATTATCCTCAGTGTTCAGAAAGACCTGCTTATCATGGGAGCGGAACTCTCCAGCCTGTCCGAGGATGTCCCCAAGCTCAGCATCCGTATCGGCACCGGGGATGTACAACGCATCGAAGACCTCATCGACGACCTCCAGAAAAACGTCAAGCTCAAAAACGAATTCATCCATCCCGGGGAGACGGTCTTATCCGCCCATATCGATGTGGGCCGGACGACCATCCGGCGGGGGGAAAGAAACGCCGCCCGGCTGAAGAACGAGGGACTTGTCAATAACCCCAATATTCATCAGTATTTAAATCGCTTGGCGGACATGCTTTTCGTGTTGGCCCGTTACGAGGAGCAGAACGGATAAGAATCAAAAGGCCCCGAGCTGGCAGGGTTTTATTTTGATTTTCATAGTTTCGCAGGCCCCGGCCACGGCCATCCGGGGGATGCCGAGGGATGCGGCGATGGTCCAGGCCGCCGCACAGGGGAGCCGCTCATCGCTGAGAGCGCTATGAATGGCGGCCGTCAGCTCCGGAGAGACGATATTCGCCGGTTCAACGGCCTTGCTCGTCGGGTTATAGCCGAAGAGACCCAGTTGGCATTTCCCGATGCGCATTTCCAGGAGATCGAGATTTATTCCCACTTCCGCCAGCGTGGTCGCGGTATCCCGGGCGATCGCTTCGGCGTGGGCGCAGCTCAATTCGTTATTATTGATTTTTCCCCTGATGGCTTGCACAATCGCGGCTGATGTCTGTTGATCCGGGGGGTGTTTCGTCTTGTATTCTCCCGCCTGTTTTCTTGTCATATCCAGTTCCTCTTTTCAATATTTCATGTAGTGGAAAGGCTAAAGCGCCGATAGTGCTTCCGCGTCGAGAGTCTTGAACCCCTCTTTTTCGATGGTCTTTTCGGCCTTTTCCGGCTGATCCACGTCCAGAACAAATACCGCGCTGACGCGGTTCTCCAGGACAAAGCCATAGGCGTTGTTGACGTTGATGTTTTCCTTCGCCATCAGTTGCGCCAGTCTGTCGAGCCCCCCCGGCTGGTCGTCCAACAGGACGGCCAGGACGCTCCTGATCTTTACGAGCATTCCGGTTTTGGCCAGGGCGGCCTGGGCTCGTTCCGGGTCATCGACGATGAGGTTGATGACCCCGAAGGTATCGGAGGTGGAAATAGTTGTCGCCCGAATATTAACCTTTTCTTTGGCCAGGATGCTGGTTACGGCAGCAAGCTTGCCGGGTTTGTTTTCCGAAAAAATGGACAATTGACTTGCAATCATAAGATTTTCTCCTTATGTGGTCTTAATCTTTACGGTTGTCGATAACCCTTTTCGCCTTTCCTTCTGACTGGGGCAGGCTATCAGGGTCCACCAGGTCAACTTTGGGGGTAATGAGGATATCGCTCTTGAGCCCCTCAACGATTTTACGTCTTAACTGTTCGAGATGCTTCAGGTCTCCGTCGAAGAACTGTCTTTCCACTTCGACCTTGATCGTCATGTGATCGTTGTAGCCTTCCCGGTCCAGGATGATGAGGAAGTTCTTCCCGACGCCGGGAATTTCCATGAGTTTCTTTTCGATCTGGATGGGAAAGATGTTGACACCCTTGAGGATCAGCATGTCGTCCGTTCGTCCCTTGATGCGCTCAATGCGGCGGTGGGTGCGGCCGCAAGGGCAGTCTCCCGGAAGAATGCGGGTAAGGTCCTTCGTTCGGTAACGGATGATCGGCATCCCTTCCCTGGCGAGGGTCGTCAGGACAAGTTCCCCTTCCTCCCCGTCCGGTAATGGTTTCATGGTAACGGGATCCAGAACCTCCACGAGAAAGTTGTCTTCCCAGATGTGGAGACCGTTCTGGCAGGTACACTCGAAGGCCACACCGGGACCGTTCATCTCCGAGAGGCCGTAGGAATTGTAGGCCTTGAAACCGTAAATGTCCTCAATTTTCTGACGCATTTTCTCTGAATGGGGCTCGGCGCCCACATAGGCCATGCGGATATTCGTGTCCTTCGGGTCTATTTGGAGTTCCTCAAAAACCGTGGATAGGTGGAGAGCGTAGCTGGGGATGATGTGGATAACTGTCGTCTCAAAGTCCTTTAGGAGTTGGATCTGACGCTTGCTGTTACCGGCCCCGGCGGGAATTACCAGCGCCCCGATTCTTTCCGCGCCGTAGTGGAAACCCAACCCCCCGGTGAAGAGGCCATAGGTCATCATGTTCTGAAAAACATCGCTCTTGCGCATGCCCGTCATATACATGCATCGGGACAAAAGATTGGTCCATTCGTTGATGTCTCCGGCGGTATGGAAGATGACCGTCGCCCGGCCCGTGGTTCCCGACGAGGAATGCATCCGCACGAGCTCATCCCGGGATGTAGCCAGAAATCCATACGGCCAGTGTTCCCGGAGATCTTCCTTTGTCGTCGGGGGGATCTTGTCAAGGCCAGCGAGAGAACGAACATCTTCCGTCTTCAGGCCGATCTCCTTGAACAGCTTATCGTAATAGAAAGAATTTGCCGCCTGCCCGATCGTTTTTTGCAGACGTTCCAACTGCAGGACAGCCAGGTTTTCCCGGTTCATGGTTTCGACATCTTTTTCCCAGTACATCTCTTGCCTCCGTTTCGTCCGGCCACCGGTAGTTTCTCCCCATGGTCAAATCGTGGTGGTCGCGAATTTTCAATGCTACCGGCATGTTTACTACCCTTTGTCCGCTTTTTTATCAAGTGAAATCGCAATGACCGTAAATTCTTGACGGCTTCGTAAAAAGTCCGGATGCTGCGTTACGCTGCATCCTTCGTCACTGCGGCGTACGACAAGTACGCCTCATTCCTCAGGATTGGCGCGCCTTGCCTGCGGATTTTTTACAAAGCCGTCTATTATGGCCAATTTTTCGACTTTTTACGTGTTCATCATCCTTGATGCCCTCGTAAAAAGTCATGCAGCAGTGCAGAGAACGTAGGGCGAGTTCACTGGTGCTGTGTTTGAAAATTTGCCTAATAAGTGCAAAAAACGAGAAAAAAGCTCTTTGACAGCAAAAATATTATAAATACTGCTA
>JANXZC010000157.1 GCA_025355725.1 Syntrophus sp. (in: bacteria) | reverse complement strand
CACACCCAGGCGGCGTAGGCTCGCTTCGCAGGCGGACTTTACATACTCAGGTCTGCCACTAATACCGCGATAATTGGGGTCTGCGGTTCGGACGATGCCGAATTTTGTTGCCAGAAAGACATCCTGTCTCTTGCCTTTGATCGCTCTTCCAACCAGTTCCTCATTAGTGAAGGGTCCATACATGTCAGCAGTATCCAGAAAATTGATCCCCAGATCAAGGGCTTTATGAATAGTGGCAGTGGATTCAGTTTCGTTGCGCTCTCCATAAAAATCTGACATGCCCATGCAGCCCAAGCCAAGCGCTGATACTGTCGGACCGTTTTTTCCAAGGTGTCTTTTTTCCATCTTCGTATATCCTTTCAACAATGGATGTCCAAGATGAATAGTGCCTGACCACAATACGTGTCACTTTTCATAATCCACATCTTCAATGGGTATCTGTTTCTTCTCGATCGACTTGCTCTGTTTGCCCAGAGTCACATCTTTATCTAGCTTTTGATTATATTGCTTTTTTTCAATCACCTTCTGCCCCGTCAAATAATTTATACTTGTGACAACGCTATTGCCTGTTCCCCTATCCCACTCTTTTATATCTTCCCCTATCAACAAAAACTGCCCTGATTGTTTATCGTACCTGAATCGCTGCAACTGATCTGTTGCCCACCGTGATCCTGAAAGTTGCGAAACAAGCAAGACCCCTTTGACAATTTTCAGATCAGCTCCGGCTCCACCGCTACCCAGCACGCCGCCGCATCCTGTGCATTGAATCAATTTCCCGGCCACTGTTGCACGATGATATTTTCCATCAGGAGCCTTCAAGAGAATAACCAAAGCCAGATAGCGATCTTGGTATTCACCTTTGGAATTCTGCTCAGGTTTATCCTCGATCAGCTGAAGAACAATATCTTCAAGGGAATCAGGATTCAGGTGGCCTTTCAATTCCTGCTCAATTTTCCATCCCTTGGGAACAAAGTCGCTAACCTTAGATCCTGCTTGAGGAACCCACTTTTCGTTGAGCACAACACGGACGGCATCTTGCGCCGCTGACGGAAAAGCGGGTAGCAATAGGATCAGGAACACCGCAATGTAGATAAATTTTTTCATGTTACATATTTTCATCTTTTTTCTATATGTGACTCCACTGTTGTGATTGCTATGTCTTTATCCTTTGTGAACATCCACCACTGTGACTGTATCGTGTGAGGCCCATATTCTTTGTCACGGCCTCTACAATAATACCAATGTCCAAATTGTTCAACGGTAGAGAAAGGATGGTCGTCGGGACAGAGAATACTGCATTCCCTGATTTCCTTATAAAAGATGGTTTCGTCTGGATCTTGATCATTAGCCAGTTCATCAGGCAGGACAATATGTGAAACATCGACACCCTCGGCTTCCTTGTTATCCAGCCATTCTGAAACAGTCATGATTCCTTTTCCCCCTTACAGAAGATTAAGGGAAACACTTAGTATCTCATTATAAGGCATTGATTTTCCATATGGCATCAGGACATCATATACCCAGATTAGAGAACATAGAACATATGGCATTAACGACACCAACCAATCCTGGATGGGATGATTCAAAGCCTCGAACTGATGATCCCAAACCTTCAATGGACAGCTTGAGTAGTTCAGGGTTCTTTTCCTTGCGTGTAGCCTCATGGGTTGATAATTTAGCAAATCCGGTGATACTTTCCGCCTCAGGGATTATTATCCGTCGAAAGGAAATCCCCTTAGATTGTTTGGCGAAGCGAGCAACCGTGATTTTTCGGATACGCTCATCCTCTTAATCTCCATTTCCCGTCTGGTGGCATCGCTCCGGTTATAGAGGTCTTCCAGATAAACAACCTCCTTGGGTTGGCGCCCTCGAAAGTATTTGGCACCTTTTCCTGTTGCATGTTCTTGCAGCCTCCTGCTTATATCCTTAGTGATCCCTGTGTAAAGAGATCCATCGGAACAAAGAACCATATACACTTGCCACATGGAGGAACAATTCTTCCCTGTTTTGGTATGTTCATCAGGAACGCTTTCGCCATGCCGAACAAGATACAGGGGCATTGATAACCTCCAATGTTATATTTCCAGTTGTCCTCTACGTTCATTATCCAAGGGATCTTTCAATCTTTTAATCTGGATTAAGAAATTGCCATGGATTATTTGAACGTTTGAATTAGAGGCATTAACAATACTTATCCCCTCATCGGCATGATCTTTTCGAAGTCCTCTTCAAATGATTCCCGATCAACATAGTGAATAGCCTTCCAACCCTTCCGCCTTGCTCTGTCCACGTGTCCTGGATCATCATCAATAAACAGTATCCGATCTGGGTCGGCATTCAAAGTGCGAGCAATGTCATCAAAGAGACTGATATCCCGCTTTCCCTTTCCAAGATAGTAGCTATTGAATACATGATCGAACCATCTGTAAAAATCGAATTGCGAGTTCAACCTATCTATCATGTCCGTCTGGTCACTGAGGATACCGACGATGATATTTTCAGATTTAAGCTTCTTTACCAGCGCAATCATCCAGTCTCTCATTACGAACCCGGAGAAGATTTCAGCTTTGAGGTCTGCATTGTCTCCCTTAACACCTGTTTTCTCTTTCAGTTCATTCCAAAATACCTCCTCTGGTACTTTCCCCAGAATGTAGCCAGTTGAATAATTGACGTCAAAAGCCGCTTGAATAAACTCTTTCTCATCAAGTCCATTTGCTTTTGCAATAATCTTGAGACCTTTCATGAAACCTTCTTCAGCGATCACACCGCCAAAATCAAACAAGACCACATCAATCTTGCCGTTACCCATAATTTTGTTGTCCATCAAAACCTCTAACGACTATATTTTTTTAAGCTTCACTAGACCGTCAAGATCCTGCAAATTCATAGGGCCTTATGAAATCGTTTTTTCAACGTCAAGAATCCTCTGTTTCAACTCATCCGATATGACCGCCTTTTTATTCTCCCGATAATTGAAGGCTACTATCAAGCCATCACCTTCGGCGGCTATCTTCTGGAGCCTTGTACTGACCACAAGATAATTCATGGTGAATCGGTCTTGCTCGATATTTGTCACTTTAGCGCCAATGAGAACTTTGTCGGGATATGTCAACGGCACTCTGAATCGACAGGATGTGCTCGCCAGAATGGGGCCAATCCCTGTCCTGTTCATGAGATCCATAACATCCAATTTTTCAAAGTAGGCGATCCGGGCACTTTCAAAATATCTGAAATAGACAACGTTGTTCACGTGCTGGAAAGCGTCCATCTCTCCCCATACCACAGGGATCTCAATGACAACAGGATAACCATCTGTGAGATTTTCCATACGCCTTCTCCTGAACTATTTTTTCTTAACCAAGCTGTCATATACAATCTTTACAAACTGCTCAGGCTTAAGAAAGCCCTTTCCCCAAATTGGATCAAAATCACGAGTAGGTTTGGAGGCAATCACTTCGTCCAGAGTTTTTCCCGACTTGATATCGTTAGCAATTCTGTCCCGTATCGTTACAAGCATCTTGAGATACGTTTCCAATCCTGCCTTGTCGGACAGAGGTCCATGTCCAGGGATTATCTTTGTATTGCTGTCACAAAGGACATTGAGTTGCTTGATGGCTGCAATTACACCGTCTACCGAACCACCGGCTGAAAGGTCAATAAAAGGGTACAGACCGTTGAAATAAAGATCCCCCACGTGAATGACATTGGATTTTCTAAAGTGAACGACGGCGTCTCCATCGGTGTGTGCTGGTGCAACATGAAAAATGAAGATGTCATCTCCATTCAGGTGAAATGAGATATCTTGGCTGAAAGTAATTATAGGCAATGCTGATTCGAGCACAGGTGGTATCTTGCGATTAAAAAACTCCACGAACTGCTCCGATCCAAGCCGTTTACGGACATTCTCATGAGCCACCATGATCGCGCCTTCTCTGGCCATATTTTCATTGCCACCGGTATGATCCTGGTGCCAGTGCGTGGTCACAACAAATTTAGGCGGTTTTGAGCTGATTGTTCCGATAGCAGTCTTGATTTTCCCTGTTAGAGGGGCATAGGAAGCATCGACCATAAACACACAATCTTTTCCTGCCGAGATGCCAATGTTTCCTCCCGTGCCGGTGAGCATATATACGTTACCGGAGACTTTTATCGCCTCAACCTGTACCTTGGAAAAATCTTGCCCTTCAGAATAAGATCCTGTCAGCAGGAAGAGTACAACGAAGAGTGGGACTAGAGCTAATTTCATCCGATTGGTAAACATAAAAAGTCCTCCTTTTATTTACATTCTGTTGGTGAATCGGAGCGTGAAGCGATGAAAGTTTTTGATGATATTTTTGAAAGTCACACACAAATCCACACACAAAGCAAAAAGGGGTTAACCTCTATGGGCTAACCCCTTGATATTTGGTGGGCCAGGGCAGAATTGAACTGCCGACACTCGGATTTTCAGTCCGATGCTCTACCGACTGAGCTACCGGCCCGTGGACAGATAGGACACCTATTAAATCTCTTTGCATTTGTCAAGGTATTTTTCTTTTTCCCGAGGTGTTCCTACAGGCGCACGGCGCCTCTATTCTCACGAACCACAACGGTTCCGGCGATCTTGTCATGCCACCCCTGCTTGCGGCGATCAAACGCAATCCAGACAAAACCGAGATAGAAGAAAAAACTGGAGACGATATATCCCACCCACCGTAGAAAGGCCATGCCGAAGGTCATAATGCCATTATCTGCCGGCACGACTCTCAAACCAAGAACCATTTTTCCCGGCGTCTGTCCCGTGACGGCCACAAAGCAGGTGAAATAAAGGGCGGTCACCATGACAACCGCGCCCCAGTAGAGGATCATGAACCAGGAGCCAATATTCGGCGACACTCCGGGCGGAAATAGGTCCCCCTGGGCCAGATGGCCGAAGCCGTAGGACAGGAGTCCCATCAGGAAAAAGACAAGATAGATGCTGTACAAAATAACCTGATCGATCAGGAAGGCCAAGCATCTCCGCCAGAATCCGCCATAGTGGTTATTCAAGTTTTTTTACCTCGCGGACATCATAAAACTTACCATCATCGTTCATAGAAAAAATCCCCAATTCGTATTGCAGAATGGTGAGAACCACCAGGGACGCCGTTTCCACTCGCAGGACTTGAGATCCCAGGCCGGCAACGACGAAACCCATATCTTGGGCGCTGTTGACCTCTTCCCGGGAAAATCCTCCTTCCGGGCCGATGACCAGAAAAAAATGGTCGGCCTTTCGACCGTTTTCACCATGTAGAATAGACTTGACGCTCTGGCCGCCTTCCTCCCAGAAGATAATCCCGGAGGAGGTGCCGTTACTTCTGCCGACAGGGGCAGGATGCTTCACGGCGGGTCCTGATTCAGGCCATGGTGGGGAAGACGCCGCAATATCTTGCCGCGCCATCCTGAGAATGTCTTCGTAGGGGACGACGTCTTCTATGGGGGGAATGTCGGGGCGACGACACCTTCTGGCCGCTTCAATCGCGATCTTGCGCCACCGGACGACCCGGTCGGCCGCTTTCTCGGCTGACCATTTCGGCACCGATCGTGAGGAGAGAAAAGGGATGATTCTATCCACGCCCAATTCTGTTGCCTTCTCCACGATGTCATCCATTTTGGAGCCCTTGGGAAGGGCCTGGGCCAGGGTCAGTCGACAGGCTTTGCCGGCAATGGCGGCGCGATTGATGATCCTTACCGCCAGTTCCTGGGCATCCAACCGCTCGACAACTCCCTGATAGTCGCTTCCCGACCCATCGAAAAGGGTGACGGCGTCGCCAATCCTGATGCGCAAGACATGCCTCAGGTAGTGTTGATGCTCCTCCCCGAGGGTATACAGTTGCTGTTCGTATAAAGGCTGACGTGAAAAAATGCGGGGTGTTGTCACTACCGGTAGCCTTCTTTGGTGAGGACATAACAGAGCCACTCTTTTTCCGTTATCGTCCGGAGGACCACAAATGGCTCGGCAAAGAAGTTATGCTCTATATCCTCCCGGTTCTGTTCAATGATGCCGGACATGACGATAACCCCCCCCTTCCTGAGGAGAGAGATGATATGAGGGCGGAGCTTGATGAGCATTTTCGCGGTGAGATTGGCAACGATAAGGTCAAAGGTCTCATGAATCGTCTCTACATCCCGGTGAACAACCTCGACATTATCCTCCACACCGTTCATGCGGACATTTTCGCCGGCAATTTCTACTGCCTGTTTGTCATTATCAACACAGACAACCTTTCCTGCTCCTAACTTTGCGGCGGCAATCCCTAAAATGCCCGTCCCCGTCCCCACGTCCATAACCCGCCAGCTCCGGGCTGTCCGGTCCTGCAAGATCAGATCTTCCATAGCCTGAAGACACATCCGGGTCGAGGGATGCTGACCCGTTCCGAAGGCCATGCCGGGGTCCATCTCGATGATGATGTCGTGTCCGCCGGGGCTGTAGCGTTCCCATGTCGGCTTGATAATGATATTTTTTGTGACCCGGAGGGGCTTGAAGTATTTCTTCCACGCCTCTCCCCAATCGGCGTCAATAACCCATTCCGTGCTCCATTCCGGCTTGGGAAGGGCAGGAAACAATTGCATGAGCTCATTGACGTAGGACTCAAGGGCGTCGATACGGTTGTCCACCCGGACGTCGTGGGGAAGGTAGGCCTTCAGTGTCTCCTGGAGAATATCTTCCTGGAAGCCGCTCCCATTCTGCAACTCCCCGCGTTCCTGGGAAACCCCCTGGGCGCCAATCTCCATAAGGAAGTTGGACAGGGCATCGCTTAAGTCCGGGTGTAAAACTATCTCGATTTTCATCCATTTTTCTTTTTGTTGCACCATGAGTCGCCCGTTGCATCCTTTCTGGCTTTGGTGGGTCAACATATCCTTTTTTTTAAAATATTTCAAGTAACTTGAAATATTCGACTTGTCGTGATAGCGTATCAGTCGTTATCAATATGGAAAGTGGGAGAGATCGTGAAATATTACCCGATCTATCTGGATATTAGAGAAAAACGGTGTGTCGTCGTCGGGGGCGGCGACGTCGCCGAAAGAAAGATTCTCCGTCTCCTTGAATGCGGGGCTGTTGTGAGCGTTGTTTCTGGAAAACTAACGACAACCCTCGTGAATATGGTAGAACACGATCAAATTAGCCATGTGGCTGATAATTATGATCAGCAATATCTCGACGGGGCCTTTCTGGTCATCGGCGCCACGGACCAGGAGGAAGTCAATGACCGGATAGCCAGGGATTGCCGGGCCCGGGGCGTCATGGTCAATATCGTTGACGATCCGGAGCGCTGCGACTTCATCCTGCCGTCCCTGGTAAACCGGGGAAGCCTCTCCATCGCCGTCTCGACGGACGGCAAGAGCCCGGCCCTGGCCAGGAAGCTCCGGGAGGATCTGTCCACCCAGTTCGGTCCGGAATACGAAAGCTATCTTGATTTGCTGGGATGGTTGCGGGAAATGATCATCGCCGCCGGCCGACCGGCCGACGATAATCGGGACATTTTTACCGCCCTGGTGAATTCTCCGCTCCACGGGCATATCCGTGCAGGCCGCTGGCAAGAGGCCGAGCAAACTATCCGCGAGCTGACGGCTCAGGAGATAGATCTGACCGCTTTCATCAACAGGTCAGGCAAGGGGATTTAGTGACGATGGACATCGATATGTTGCTTTACCGCGGGGCGCTCCTCGCCTACCTCCTCAGCACCCTGACGTATATCTTTTCTCTCCTTATCCGTCGCGTCTCCCCCGCCCGGGCGGCGACCTGGATATTGACCGTGGCCTTCGGCCTTCATACCCTGTTCTTCCTCGGGCAGTGGCTGAGCAAGGGCTACAACCCCTTCCTCCGTGTCCACGATATGCTTTCCTTCTTTGCCTGGGTCATGGCCGGCGTCTATCTGGCCTTTCAACTGCGAACAAAGACCAGGGTTCTGGGGGCCTTTGTCTCCCCCGTGGTTTTTGTACTCATGATCATCTCCTCCGTCGGCATCGGCGGCCCCATGACCGTTCCGGAAGTCCTGAAGGGCGGCCTCGTCACCATCCACGCCATGCTTTCGGTTGTCGGCGAGGCCCTGTTTGCCGTTGCCTCCGTTGCCGGCCTCGTCTATCTTATTCAGGACGGACTCATAAAACGCAAAAAATCAAACAAATTCATGAAATTATTTCCCTCCCTCCAGGATCTCGACCGGATCAATCATTTCTGCCTTCTATGGGGGGTTCCCCTGTTGACCCTGGGGGTCTTGGCAGGGTCGATCTGGGCCCGAACCGTCTGGGGAAGCCACTGGCAATGGGACCCCAAACAGATCTGGACCCTGGCGGTATGGCTGATTTACGCCGTTCTTCTCCACCAGCGCCTCGCCATCGGCTGGAAGGGACACAAGATGGCCCTGCTGTCTGTTGCCGCCTTCGTGCTTCTCCTCGCCACCCTCCTCGTCGAGAAGTCTTTTTTCACGACTATCCATCGGTTTTATTGAACAATGAATCTGATCCTGATCGGCATGAATCACAAGACGGCCCCCGTGGAAATCCGGGAACGCCTGAGTATTGCCTGCAACGAGGGTTTCAATCCCCTGGACGAGATAAAAGCGATCCCCGGGGTCGGGGAGGCCCTCTACCTCTCGACATGCAACCGAGTGGAAATCCTTGCCCGGACCCAGGAGGGGCATCCGTATGCGGAAGAAAGACTCAAAGACCTGATCTTCCGCCATGGAAACCTCGGGGAAGAAGATATGGCCAGATGCCTGTATGTATATCGTGACAGCGCCGCTATCCGCCATCTCTTCCGGGTCGCCGCGAGTCTGGATTCCCTCATCATGGGAGAGCCGCAGATCCTCGGCCAGGTGAAGGAGGCCTATCGTCTGGCCGTCGATCATCAGGCGGCGGGTATTATCCTGAACAAACTTCTCCACCGGGCCTTCCGGGTCGCAAAGAGGATCCGCACGGAGACGGGTATCGCCAGCCATGCCGTCTCCGTCAGTTACGCCGCCGTCGAATTGGCAAAAAAGATATTCGGCACCCTCAAAGGGAAAAAGGTACTCCTCATCGGGGCGGGGGAAATGTCGGAGCTTGCCGCCCGCCATCTCATCAAGCACGGAGGAGACCAGATCTTCGTTGCCAACCGCACTCATGAACGGGCCATCCAGATGGCCGCGGACTTCCAGGGGGTCCCCGTGGATTTCGATGACATCGGGGAAAGCCTGCGGGAAGTGGATATTGTCATCAGCTCCACCGGGGCAACCGGCTATATCCTCACCTACGACATGATCGCCGCCGTCCTGAAAAGACGTAAAAACCGCCTCCTGTTCCTCATCGATATCGCCGTCCCCCGGGACATCGATCCTCGGGCCGGGGACATTGACAATGTCTATCTTTACAACATGGACAATCTTCAGGATATCGCCGATGACAACATGCAGATCCGCAGAGGGGAGGCGGAAAAAGGAGAACTGATCGTCGCCGCAGAGGCGGACAGATACATCGAGTGGTTCAACACCCTGGCCGTCGTTCCGACCATCGTCTCCCTCAAGGAAAAAGCCGTAGGGATCATTAACTTGGAACTGGAAAGATCCAGCGGGTGGTTGCGGAATTTACGCAATGAGGACAGGGAAGCGGTGGAGATAATGGCTAACGCCATCGCCAACAAGATCCTCCACGACCCTGTGACCTGCCTGAAAGAGGAAAGCCAGGAAGGATCGGCCCTGGCCTACGTCGCCGCTATCCGGCGCCTGTTCCGCCTCGATGGAGCGAGGGACAACGATTAATAAATGAAGGGTCGGGGATGGGTTTATATGAGGAAAAGAAATGATTAAAGGCACCATACGTATCGGCACCAGGGGCAGCGCCTTGGCCCTGGCCCAGGCCAACTGGACCAAGGAGAAGATCGAAAAAAACCACCCCGGCATCGGGGTCGAACTGATCATTATCAAGACGAAGGGGGACATCATGCAGGATGTGGCCCTTGTCAAGATCGGCGGAAAAGGGGTCTTTGTCAAGGAAATCGAGGACGCCCTGCTGCGGGGAGATATCGATCTGGCCGTCCACAGCATGAAGGATGTTCCCTCCCTGCTTCCCGAGGGACTGGAAATCGCCGTCACTCCTGAGCGGGAGGACCCCCGGGATGTCCTGGTCGCGAAGAACCGGGTCAAGTTCGAGGCCATGCCCCAGCGAGCCCGGATCGGCACCGGCTCCCTGCGCCGGGGCTTTCAGATCCGCAGCATTTTGCCGGATGTAGAGATTGTTCCCATCCGGGGCAACCTGGATACAAGACTGAAAAAAGTGGAGATCGAGGACCTCGACGCCGAGTCATTGCCGCTGCCGGCATCCGGCGCCTGGGATGGATCAGCCGGGTGACCCAGTTTCTCCCCGTGGAGATGATCCTCCCCGCCGTCGGTCAGGGGACCCTGGCCCTGGAGGTGCGGGGAGATGACAAATCAGTCAGGGAAACCATCGCCTTTCTCAACCACCCACCGACGTGGAGGGAAACCAGGGCGGAACGGGCCTTTCTCAGCCGCCTCGGAGGAGGCTGCCAGCTTCCCCTGGCGGCCTACGCCAAGACAGAGGGGCCGGACATCAAGATCACGGGCATGTTGGGAACCATCGACGGGCGTACCCTGATCCGTGAAGAGGTCCGGGGGACTGCCGCCTCCTGTGACGACCTGGGGACACAATTAGCGGAAATCATCATCAGTCGCGGTGGCAAGGCCATTCTGGATCAGGTTTATCAAGGCTGCTGATAAAATGAAGCGAGGAAAGAAGAAATGACGGAGCGAGGGAAAGTTTACATCATCGGCGCCGGTCCCGGCGATCCGGGACTGATCACCGTGAAGGGTGCCCAGGGCATCGCCCGGGCCGATGTCATCATCTACGATCATCTCGTCAGCGAGGAGCTTCTCAGTTATGCCCGACAAGATGCACGCCTGATCTATGCCGGGAAAAAAGGGGGCGACCACACCCTCCCCCAGGATGAGATCAACCGTCTCCTTGTTGCTGAGGCGCAGGAAGGACATACGGTAGCCCGCCTCAAGGGGGGAGACCCCTTCATCTTCGGACGGGGAGGTGAAGAGGCGGAGACCCTCGCCGCCGCCGGGATTCCCTTCGAGATTATCCCCGGGGTCACCGCTGCCGTTGCCGTCCCCGCCTACGCGGGAATTCCCCTGACCCACCGGGGCATGACCTCGACATTGGCCTTCGTGACGGGGCATGAAGACCCAACGAAAGAAAAAAGCGACATCGACTGGCAGGCCTTAGCCGGCATCGGGACCCTTGTCTTTTTCATGGGGGTAAAAAATCTCCCCTCCATCGCCACCTGCCTTATCGCCCACGGGAAAGATCCCCAGACCCCCGCCGCCCTTATCCGTTGGGGAACGACGGCTGACCAGGAGACCCTTACCGGCGTCCTGGCGGATATTGCCGATAAGGCAGCGTCCCAGGGGTTCACGCCGCCGTCGCTCCTCGTTGTCGGCCCGGTCGTGGGCCTCCGGGAGACATTGAACTGGTTTGAAAGCAGGCCCCTCTTCGGAAAGGGCGTCGCCATTACCAGACCGGAAGCCCAGGCGGAATCCTTTGCCGCCCTCCTCCATGAGCAGGGGGCACGGGTAATCCATTTTCCGACCATTCAAATCGTCCCGCCGGAGACATGGACTGCCTTGGACGAGGCCCTGGAGCGTCTCGCTGATTACGCCTGGATCATCTTCACCAGCGCCAACGGCGTCCGCTTTTTCTTCCAGCGCCTTCAGGAACAGGGCCGGGACGTCCGGGAGCTGAAAAATATCCGGATCTGCACCATCGGTCCGGCGACGGCGGGAATCCTGGCAGCGACGGGCATCAAGGTGGATCTTGTCCCGGAAGAGTATATCTCGGAAGGCATCGTAAAAGCCTTTCAGGGCCAAGACATCCGGGGAACAAGAATACTCCTGCCCCGGGCGGAAACGGCCCGGGACGTCATCCCGGCCGGTCTGGAAAAGATGGGGGCCCGGGTTGATGTCGTCACGGTTTACCGAACCATCTCCTCAGGACGCCGCCCCGAGGAATTAGACAGGCTGATCAAGGATGGAAAGGTCGATGTAATAACTTTTACCAGTCCTTCGACAATAACTTGCTTCATCGAGATCATGGGACGGGATTACGCCCTGCCCCCTAAGGTGAAGATTGCCGCCATCGGTCCCATAACCGCCGCGGCCGTGAATAAGGCCGGTCTGAAAGTGGACATTATGCAGGAAACCTATACCATCGAAGGTCTGGTGGCCGGCCTACAGGATTTCTTCGCCAGGTAGATGAAAAGATAAAGCCCCTTGCCGGAGGATCGGCAGGGGCTTCGCAGAAAACACTTGTAGGCCGCTTTGGCGAGGGCATCAGAGCATTCAGGATATGACCGTGTTTACGATTGTCGATTCATAGCATTCGCTGATTTCCTTCTCTTCTCTTACTTCCCTGCTTCCTCTGTCCGCGGGTTTGGCAATTTTCTTCATAATCCCAATCTCCTTTCGTTTTCAAGTTTTTGTTCCCATACTGACGGCTCTCGTATAGCACATGGATATCCGGGAAAACATCGGCGGCAGCCTGAAAGTGAGATAGGATAAGCTTTATGGCTTTCTTAGGACGGAGAGGCAAAAGGGTAGCAGAAGATGTCCGATATGGTTATTGAATATGTTCTTTTTTTGGGGTTGATTTTAGGCGGGCTTGAGCGTATGTACACGCGCTCGCTCGAAACGGCAAAAAGCATTACATCCCCCCGGACAAGACAGGGCGTTTATTCGGTATGCTGCCGGCCATGGAGGCCTTCTCTCTGCGTGCCTCTCAACTGCTCGATGCCGGAGGAATTCCCGCAAGTGGGAACAGATGTCTTTTATTAAACAGCAAAATATTGGAGATGATCTCCTCGTGAAAGGTTATGAGCATGGATTGGAAAACCGATAAGTTCTTCAGCGTAGAACAGGTTATGGACGGCATGAAGGCCGCCCATTATATTTGCGACTCCCAGGTCGCAACCACAATATACCTTGCCGCTAATATAGAAAAGCCGGTCCTGGTTGAAGGTCCGGCGGGTGTCGGAAAGACCGAGTTGGCAAAGGTAGTTGCCGAGTATCTCGAAGTGCCGCTGATCAGAATCCAGTGCTATGAAGGGCTCGATGAATCAAAGGCGTTATACGAATGGAAATACGGAAAGCAGCTCCTTTACACCCAGCTTCTGAAAGACAAGCTCGACACGATCATGAATACGCAGGACAAGCTTGCCGATTCAATCGAAAAGCTCCATCAATACGACGACATCTTCTTCTCCCCCCATTTTCTCGAACCCCGGCCCCTTCTCAAGGCTCTGGAACAGCCGGATGGAGTTGTACTTCTCATAGACGAGATAGACAAGGCCGATGAGGAGTTTGAGGCGTTCCTGCTGGAGGTGCTGTCTGATTTTCAGGTCTCGATTCCGGAAATCGGTACGATTAAAGCCGTGCGCAAACCGCTGGTTTTTCTCACCAGCAACAACGCCAGGGAACTGAGCGAGGCGCTGAAAAGACGCTGCCTCCATCTCTATATCCCGTACCCGAGCGCCGCGCTGGAAAGGGAGGTTATAAAGACCCGCCTTCCGCAGATCGGAGAAAAATTGAGAAAACAGATGGTCGCTTTTATTCAGGCTGTCCGCACGCTCGATATCAGAAAGCCCCCCTCCATCAGTGAAACCATCGACTGGGCGAGGGTATTGTTGCTTATGCATGCAGAGAGCCTGAACAGGGAGCTTGTCGGCAAAACCCTGAATGTCATCTTAAAACACGAGGAAGATATAAGGGTGGCCGAGGAGAAGCTTGTCAGCCTCACCGCGGAGGCCCTAAAGGCAGATGACGGCATGACAGGAGAATGATTTGGAAGGTGTTTTGGGAGATTTCATAACCGTTTTGCGCAAGGCGGGCGTGAGGGTATCGATATCCGAAAGTCTCGATGCGGTGTCTGCCGCACAGATAATGGGCTATGATAATCGCCGCCTGTTTAAAGAGGCTTTGTCTGCATCGCTTGCCAAGAGCCATGCCGAAAAGAACATTTTCGATTCCTGTTTCGAGAGTTTTTTTTCTTTCAACTTTTTCCAGTCCCCGAAAAAGGCAAACACTCACAATCCGGAGGCTTACCCGGAAGCTCTGAAAGACCAGCTTTCCGCCCTTGTCTTAAAGGACGATAAGGGGCAGCTTGCCGCGTTGATGACGGAGGCCGGCCGGATGGCAAATATCTCCTCCATTAAAAATCCCATGCAAAAAAGCCTCTTCACCATGAAAATCCTGAATCAAATGGGAATGCCGGGCATGGAGGCGATGGTTGGGCAGATAAAAAGCTCCACCGGATCGGGTCTTTCCCAGCAGACGGCGGAGTTGCTGGAAAAGGGCCGTGATGATCTGGTGCAAACCGTAAAAGAGTATGTGGAGCAGCAGCTTCAGCTGAACGCCGACGGCGTGGATTCCAAGGACCAGTTTCTGAAAACGACTCCCCTGTCCCAAATCGAATTGCGCCATTTTCACAGGATGGATGGGCTGATTCAGAGACTCATCAGGCAGCTCGAAGACAGACATTCCCGAAGACTGAAGACGGCAAACCGCGGCAAACTGGACTACAAAAAAACTTTGCGGAAAAGCATTTCTTACGGCGGTTTTTTATTTGCACCCCTGTGGAAAAAGAAAAAAGAGAACCGCCCCGATGTAATCGTGATCTGCGACATCAGCCGCTCGGTGTTGCGGACGGTGCGTTTTTTGATGCTTTTTATTTACGGCCTCAATAAACGAATCGGCAAGATTCACACCTTCATCTTCTATTCGAACATGATCGATGCAAGCTATATCTTTGACAGGTACAGCATCGAAGAAGCCTTGTCAAAAATCACGACCGATCCGAGCCTTCCGATCATTAGGGGGAAAAGCGATTACAATACCATGTTCACCAACTTCCGTGATCACCACATGCACCTGGTAACCAAAAATACCACCGTAGTTATCCTCGGGGACGCCAGAAACAATTTCAACCCCCCTCGCGCCGAGGTTCTCAAGGCCATCGGGGAAAGATGCAAACGGTTGATCTGGCTTAACCCGGAGACCAAACCTTTCTGGGGTACCGGCGATTCCGAAATCAAGACCTACGCCCCTTATTGCCATCTATTGCAGGAATGCAATACCTTAGTCCATCTGGAAAGGGTCGTCGGGACATTGCTTAGCGCGAGGCGTTAGAAACCCGGGAGCATGGGAGATATCAAATAAATATTATTACTCATCGAGAATAATATTCTTCAGCGCCTCTTCAATATTTGGGTAGCGAAATTTAAAACCGGCTTCCAGCAGACAATGGGGAATCACACGCTGGCCCTTGAGCAGGACATCACCAAATTCACCCAGGATCAGCCGAATCATAAACCCCGGTGCGGGCATAAGCGAAGGCCGGTGCAGCACTCTGCCAATCGCATCTCCCAAATCCCTATTACGCAAGGGATTGGGAGAACAAAGATTTACCGGGCCGGATATATTTTTATGGCTAAGCAAAAAGATGAACGCTTTGGCAAGATCGTGCATGTGCACCCAGGAAAACCACTGGCGTCCGCTGCCCAGCGGTCCTCCTAACAAATATTTGAATAACGGAATCATCTGACCCAGAGCACCGCCGTTCTTTCCCAGCACAATACCGAATCTGGTGATGACCACGCGGGCGCCTTTATCCTGCGCGCGCAATGCCTCTTGTTCCCAATCATAGGCCAGCTTTGCGAGAAAATCATTGCCCGACGGAGATGATTCAACGAGCTCCTCATCTTCATGAAAACCGTAATAGCCCACTGCTGAGGTACTGAAAAAAGTGATGTGCTTTGCGCTATCCGGCAAGGCTTGAACCAAATTGCGGGTTGTTTCGATACGGCTGCTCAAGAGAATCTTTTTTTGGTCCTGTGTCCAACGGCTGAAAATGGAAGCTCCGGCAAGGTTGATGATTACATCATGATCCCGGACGGCTTCCTGCCACTTTCCTTTAATGGTCGGACTACCTATGAGATAAGCGAGCTCCGTCATTTTTAATTCCGTGCCGGTCAGCGCCTGTGTCAGGATGGTAACTGCGTGGCCTTCTGAAATAAGAAGTTTGGACAGATATGTTCCGACAAATCCCGTGCCCCCTGTCATGAAAATTTTCATGCTTAACACCTCCTTCTGTGTCAGCCATTTGCGCTTTCCCTTCGGCATTGAATAAAATGTTACGGAGATCCATTATCAAGACTTGCATTTGAACTGAATGAGTACGCGGTTCATGGAAAAATGGCATTCGCCGAGTATCAGCCGACCGGACCTCATAGCCTAGCTATATGCCGTTCCCTGAATTTGAATAATGAAATCTTATAAACCTATCACCATTTTTCATAGTGAATCTTGGCGGGTTTAAACCGGTCCTGATAATTGCCTTTTTCCAGCGAGTACCCGAGAGGGATGATGTTGAGAGGCATGATATGGTCCGGCAAGTTGAGCAGTTTTCTGATGCCCGCCGTTCTGTCCTCGTAAGGATAGAAAGTCGTCCAGACCGCTCCCAGGCCCAGGGAATGTGCTGCAAGCAGTATGTTCATGGACGCGTTAGAGGCGTCCGGTATCCAGTGGCCCGGTGCCGCCTGAAATTTTGTGTTGCCGCAGACGACTATTGCTACCTGAGCGTTAGGAACCTGCTTTGAAAAGGGATGAAAACCGGGGATCTGCTGGAGTGTCTTTTTGTCACGAATCACTATGAACTCCCAGGATTGCGCATTTTTTGCGGA
This sequence comes from Syntrophus sp. (in: bacteria), assembly GCA_025355725.1. Classification (GTDB taxonomy): domain Bacteria; phylum Desulfobacterota; class Syntrophia; order Syntrophales; family UBA8958; genus UBA8958. The sequence continues at coordinate 18,369 of JANXZC010000157.1, read as the reverse complement.
CGGTGCCGCCGTAGCGGCCTGAAGGAGAAGTTTAACCGTTTCATCCGAGACGGGTTGGTTTGTGTAACTACGGATGCTTCGCCGTGTAAAAATTGCCGTTAGGGTATCCATGCTTGAGATTGCCGGGATGCCGGCCTTCAATTCCGCAGGCTTCTGAGCAGGCGCCGGCTTCGATGATTCTCCCGCGCCAAAGACCGCTGAAGACCCCAGCAGTATTAACGATAACGCAATACAGATAACACAGATTAACCCTTTCTGTTCGTTACAATGTTTCTTCATAATCATTCTCCTTTCTTTTCTATAAGAAAATTTTGTCCAGGAAGCATAGGCAAGTTCGTTCCTGCATGTCAACGAAAAGCTAACATCGGAACTATTTCGGATCGGCCATTTTTGCTTGAGTCGAGGTTGGGATAGAAATACGACATTCATTACCTGCTTCACCCGAAAATACGCCTGACAAGCGGATGCCGAATGTCGATTACGCTCTCGGGGCAGAGTTCCTGGCAGCAATAGCACCGAATGCATGTTTCATAATTGTGCCTGGGCGGCCTCTGTCGATCGCCCGCAATCCAGTCGACCGATTTGGGAGAGGTGGGGCAAATGGTCACGCACACGCCGCAGGCCACACACTTTTTCTCATCGATTACGGGACGGGGGACAAAGCGGTTACTCAAGAAGCGCATGACCCCCCTGTCCCGATAGGGTGTGAGAGGGGAGCGCTCAATATCGAAGTCGGGAAGACGGAAGCCGTCGAGATCGTCACCCACCAATTCGATTTCTTTTTCCAGATAAGTTCCGGAACCGCTTTTGTAGCCCATCGTTATTGCTGGTACATGTTCGGGGTCCACGTCGATGATCCTGCATACGGTCGCGTCCAGGGCAATCGGGTCGCTTGAAAAAAGGAGAACGCTCATTTTACGGGGTGTTCCACCACGTGGCCCGTTGCCCTCCATCGCCCATACCCCGTCCATCACATAGAGTGCGGGATTTACGTAATTATTCAGGTCGACAAGCATCTGGGCGAACTGTACGGCGTTGGGGAGCTTTATGTGGTACTCGCCTTTGCGCATGCCGGGGATGCACCCGAACTGATTCTTCACGCACCCGGTGAACTTCTCGAAGCCATGCGTTTTCAGCTTCGGGAGGCTCACGACAACATCATTGTCCAATACGGCCTTCGCCACGATGAATTTTTTGTTCTGTACGCCCTTCTCAAAAAATACCTCTACGGGGGTTTTGAAATCCGCCTCGGAAATGTCGAGATCTTCTGCTACGGCGCGGATGCCACATTTTCTTGCAGCGGAGGAGGTGCTTCCAATGGCCGGGGAATCGCCGTAGCTCAACACTGCGCCGGTTCCTTTAATGATTTCGGCAACGGCCTTAAAAACGGCAGGGTGGGTGGTCACACACTTTTCCGGCGACTCACCAACGAGCAGGTTGGGTTTCAGGAGGAGGCGCTGCCCCTGCTTCACAAATATTCCCACCCCGCCGATGAGCTCGAGGCCGCGCCCAACAGCGCTTCTGACCTTTTCATATTCATAGCTTTCGCATCTGATCAGCGCCACTTTCGGCATCCCCATCCTCCTCCTTAAACTTTACGGCACAGTATCCTTGGCACGTCTGCCTCCGATATCGCTTTGTTATCAGTTAAGCTGTCCTTGATCAAATATTTATAAAAAAAGCTTACTCACAAAAGATCCCAAACGATGAATCACTTCAAGAAAATCGACCATCCAGCCATCAACGATCCGGGAAGGAGGTCTATGGCACCCGAGGCCTCGGAAACGGGAGAAAAACCGCAGGCCCGGCAATTGATCACACCTCGGCTCTTGACGTAACAGCCCCGTGTGATGGCGCCATCGGGATCAACATTAATGAGAATATCATCGTGGCACCGCCAGTCATTTCTGATCATGGCGCTCAGGCGCCCGGCAGAGTTGAGGATCGGGAAACCCTGCTTTTTCATTTCGATCACATCTTCCAGAACCTCTCTGCGTTCATCATCCGACAAGGCCAAAGGCGCCTCTCCCTGTCCATAGGGGTAGAAGAGCTGCACGGTCATGCCATTGAATGCCCTTATATCTTTCAGTTTTTCCAAAAGCGGCCGGATGTCGCTTCGATTCTCCCGGTTGATCGTAAAGTGAACGAAGAGACGGCCATGTCTGGATGCGCGGAGGTTCGACCAAACCATGTCGAAAGATCGGGAGCGGAGCCGGTCTTGGGACTCCTTCAATCCGTCCAGGCTTACCCAGAGGATGTCCGCCGGCACATCGAGAGGGAAGGTGCCGTTTGTGGTCACAGCGACCCGGGGAAAGTGCCTTTTGGCGTAGTCGATCAAATCGTACAGATTATGTCCGCCATCCTGCCACAGAAGCGGCTCTCCGCCTTCAAAGACCACAATCAGGGTTCCCAGGCGCTTCAATGCGACGAGTGAGGTTATGGCCGAGAGCCAGCTCATGTGGGCGCTTTCTTCGACGGCACGACGATGAAAGGGACATGCGACACAAGCAAGGTTGCAGCGGTAGGTAAGCTTGAAACTGGCCAAAAGAGGGATTTTTTGCCCGAATATTTTCCGCCGGATGAAAAAGGCGGGAAAGGGAAGGAGGCGGAAGATGGACATCATGAAGAGACTTCCTCCGGGAAGACCGTTTGGACTAAATGAAATGGCGACTGATTGTCATGATGTACGAATCAAGACAGACGGAGCACATTGAGCACACTGTGCCCCGAATTCCAGAGCTCGTTTAGCATCTCGTCTACTGCCTCACCTGAGATTCGGACCACACACAATTTCCGCTCGTCTTGTTGTATCGACATCAAGCTAACCACGCGCACACCCAACCTCAGAGCAATCGGGGCGATCAGCCCGAACGTGTCTTCATCCTTTTTAATTTCAAAGGAAATGCGCACATCACCCCGGGTAGACTCCAATATGCTGACAAAGGCCCGGAAGATGTCCGATTCAGTAATCAGACCGACGAGTTTTGCTTTTTTTAACCACCAGTAACGTACTAATTTTCATATTTCGCATTATTCTGGCAGCCTCCTCGATGGGTGTTTCCGGTGCGACGGTGTGCAGTGATCGGCGCATAATCTCTCCAGCCGTGGCATGAACCCGGCTGGAATCGGAGGGCACAATCGAAAATGGATTCACCTCTGGGGGATATGCGTGGAGGATGTCGGTGGCGGTGATGATACCAACCGGATAGGGGAGGTTTGCGAGTTGTTTTACAACCGGCAGACGGCGGATGCGTTTGCCGGCCATAATGTCGGCTGCAACGGTGATAGGTGTACCGGGCTCAATCGTCACTAACTTCCGAGTCATCCACATGCTTACTATCATAGGTTTCTTTCATCTTGATGATATTCAAGGTTTGTCTTTAAATTTTCCCGAACAAACTATATATGTTTTGCCATCGCTCCCCTTAGCCAGCTTGGAGTAGGTGGTTTTATAGTAAAGACCGCTTTCGCCGGGATTGGTATAGACATAATCCTCCCAGCCGCTCCCGTTTTGCTGCGCTTTTGTGACTATTTCATCCCGGAAGGCCTTGCCGTTTATGTCCGTCTTGCCCTTGAAGTTCTTGCCCACTATTTTTATATTATCGCCGTGAGCAGTCATTGTCACCTCGGTGTCATATATAAAGACATAAAAGGAATGGTTATCCTTGTCCCGATAAGGATGTTCTCCGGCGTTGATCTTCTTGATTGTCCCGGGGGCGTCGTTCCCAAGATCCGATACCGTGCGGTCAACCATTTGCATGACCTGTTCGTTTGCGACTCGGTCTTTGACATAGCGGGGCTTTAGATAATGATCGAATATTCTTTCGTAAACACTGAATCCATCTGTCGTTTTTTCTTTTTTTGAATCGTTCAAAGATTGTTGAAAAGATTGAACCACTGTCTTCGGTGTCTTTCGGTTAAAGGCGAAGTAGAGTTCCCCTTCATAGAGTCGGTAAACACTCTGAAAATTACCAGGATTGGCCGCCATATGCTTGATGAGCCAAAGTCCTGCCGTTTCCTCGTAGGCCCAAGCATCGACGGTTCCCGCTTCCAGCATGTCGATGACGTCCTTGGCGTTATCCTTGATGACAATCGCTTTGCGTTTGATCCCACCCTGGACCAGGAGCTGCTCGCCGATGTCATCCCGGAGAGCGGCAACTTTGTAACCAGCTAAATCATCAAATGAGTTTACTTTTAGCTGTCGATCTTTCCGGGTGATAATAACAATTTTAGTCGGGGCGATGGGGCCGGCCCATTGAAAGAGATTTTCCCGCTCAGGTGTTCTGGTCATCGAAAAAAGAACGGTATTTTTCTTTTTCAGGGCCGCCTGATAACCGACTGTCCATTTCACGAGGCGAATATGATCGCGATTGCGTCGGGCATCTGTCTTTTTCCAGACCTCCTCCAACAGATCAACGGTTATGCCTTGCAATCGCCCCTTTTCTTCAAAGTTAAAAGGAGGATACTGCTCGGTCATATAGGTCAGATCATCGAATGTGATTGTTTTGGCCATGATCGACGTGGCACGAAAAAGAAAAAAAGATGTCATGCATAAGATAATAGCCATCACAAGTAAATGGATAGTAACGACTTTCTTCATTGCCTCTCCTTCTCCCTCCCTATTTTTAAGATCATATTTGGATATATGATATATTGTTCCAGAATAGTCAAGGGTGCGACCAAGGGAAGATTTGACAGAAGTCAAAGGCAGTGTTAAGGATTGCGCCATGATTGGAATATCGAAATTATACTGCGGGGCCGTAGAGCCAGGGGATGTTCTGCGCTACCATCGGGAGTCGAAAAAGCTCCCCTCCCATCTCCTCCAGTTCTCTGCTGACAAGCGCCCCGTCATCGTCTGGAACATGACCCGCCGCTGCAATCTCCGGTGCATCCATTGTTATTCGAGTTCTCAGAATATTGACTATCCGGACGAACTGACGACGGAGGAGGCAAGGACCATGATCCGTGACCTCGCCGCCTTTGGCGCGCCGGTGCTGCTTTTTTCCGGCGGCGAACCCCTGATGAGAAAAGACCTTCCCGATTTGGCCCAATACGCTGTGGACCAGGGGATGCGGGCCGTCATCTCCACGAACGGGACCCTGATTACAAAAGAAAAGGCGGCCCTGTTCCGGAAGATCGGCCTGTCCTATGTGGGGATCAGCCTCGATGGGACCAGGGCGACCCATGACTTTTTCCGCGGTGTTTCCGGCGCCTTCGACCAGACCATGAAAGGCCTGCGCAATTGTCAGGAGGCGGGGATCAAGGTCGGCGTCCGTTTTACCGTCAATCGTCACAACGTTGCCGATGTGCCCGCCATCTTCGACCTTCTCGAGGAAGAAAACATCCCCCGCTGTTGTTTCTACCACCTTGTCTATGCGGGACGGGGCTCGAAACTTGTCGAAGAAGATCTCGATCACGAAGAGACGCGCCAGCTTTTGGATCTCATTATGGACCGGACCCGGGGGCTCTTTGAGCGGGGCATGGAGAAGGAGATTCTCACCGTGGACAACCACGCCGACGGCCCTTATGTCTATCAGCGCCTCCTCCGGGAAGACCCGCAGCGGGCAGCGGAGGTCATGGAACTCTTGGAGATGAACGAAGGCAACAGTTCCGGTAACGGCATCGGGTGCGTCAGTTGGGACGGAGAGGTCCACGCCGACCAGTTCTGGCGTAATATCTCCTTTGGTAACATCCGTAGGCGACCGTTCAGCGAAATATGGATGGACACGTCCAACGAGCTGATGGCAAAATTGAAGAATAAACAGCCCCACGTCCGGGGTCGTTGCGCCGCCTGCCGCTGGCTGGGCGTCTGCGGGGGAAATTTCCGGGCCCGGTCAGAATCCGTCGCCGGGGACATCTGGGCCCCCGACCCCGCCTGTTATCTAACGGACGAGGAGATTAAGCTCTAAAACACAAAGGAGGAACGGAATATGCAATTTCCCGAATACCGGCCCAGGAGGATGAGGAAAAACGAGAATTTCCGGCGCATGATCAGGGAGACAACTCTGTCTGTGGATGATTTTATGTATCCCCTGTTCGTTGTCTCCGGCAAGGGTATCAAGAAACCCATCGCTTCCATGCCGGGCAATTACCAGATGTCAATCGACCAGCTCGTCAAGGAAGTGAAGACGGCCAAAGAAGCAGGGATCCCTGCCGTTCTCCTCTTCGGCATTCCCGACCGGAAGGACGAAGTCGCCTCCGGGGCCTTTGCCAGGGATGGACTTATGCAGCGGGCCGTCCGGGAAATAAAGAGCAAGGTTCCCGATATCCTGGTAGTTACCGACGTTTGCCTCTGCGAATACACCAGTCACGGCCACTGCGGGATGATAGAAAAAGGGGAAGTGGACAACGACTCCACCCTCGAGGTCCTGGCCGAAACGGCGGTCTCCCATGGCCGGGCCGGGGCGGACATGGTCGCCCCTTCGGCGATGATGGACGGTCAGATCGGTGTGATTCGGGAAGGTCTGGACGAAGCTGGTTTTGAAGCAATTCCTATTATGGCCTACGCTGCGAAGTATGCCTCCTGTTTCTACGGACCCTTCCGGGATGCGGCAGAAAGTGCCCCTCAGTTCGGGGACCGGAAGTCCTATCAGATGGATCCGGCCAACAGCGACGAGGCCATCCGTGAGATAGCCCTCGACGTCGCGGAAGGGGCGGATATCATCATGGTCAAACCGGCTCTGGCCTATCTCGATGTCATCAGACGCGCCCGAGAAGAGTTCGACCTGCCCATTGCCGCCTATAACGTCAGCGGCGAATTCGCCATGATCAAGGCAGCAGCCCAGCTTGGCTGGCTCGATGGCCAGCGGGCCATGATGGAGGTACTTACATCCATAAAGCGAGCGGGAACGGACATCATCATTACCTATTTCGCCCTGGAAGCGGCAAAGGTTTTAAACGGCAGTAAATCGACTGCTTAGGCTCTTTGCAAACAGATAAAGACATGACTTTGCTGCGATGTTCCGAGAAATCGATATCCAATGGTTGGGCAATAAAAGTTGACGTAGCAGGTAATCAACCATGAAAGACTCTCGCCCGTTGCCCTCAACGCTGAGGATGGTGGCCTGGGAAGTCACCCGGAGCTGCAACCTGGCCTGCGCCCACTGTAGGGCCTCGTCGGTCTGCGGCCCCTATGAGGGAGAATTGGATACCGCCGCCTGCCTCCGCCTCCTCGACGAGATTGCCGCCTTCAGCCAGCCGGTGATTATCCTTACGGGAGGGGAACCCTTGCTGCGGCCGGATATCTGGGAGATTGCCGCCTACGGCGACCGGAAAGGCCTGAGGATGGTCATGGCGACCAACGGCACCCTGGTCACGGAGGATATAGCCAAAAAAATGCTGGCGGCGGGCATCCGTCGGGTCAGCGTCAGTATTGACGGTCCCGACGCGGAGAGTCACGATCAGTTCCGCCGGGTGACCGGGGCCTTTTCCGGGGCGCTGGCGGGCATCGAGGCCATGCAGCGGGCGGGGATGGAATTCCAGATCAATACCACCATTACGAGGGATAATCTCAATCATATTAAGGAAATTCATGAGTTGGCCCTGAAGATCGGCGCCGCCGCCCATCACATCTTTCTCCTCGTTCCCACGGGGAGGGCCAGGGAATTGGCGGAACAGGAGATTTCGGCGGAGCAATACGAGCAAACTCTGGAATGGTTTTACGAGCGAAGCCTCGCCTGCCCCATTCAGCTCAAGGCCACCTGCGCCCCCCATTACTACCGGATCTTTCACCAGCGCGGCGGCGGATTAAAGAGCGCGGCAGCGGGGCATCCCCTCAATGCCATGACCCGCGGCTGCCTGGGCGGGGTATCTTTCTGCTTCATCTCCCATACCGGCCAGGTCCAGCCCTGCGGCTATCTCGAGTTAGACTGCGGGCAGATCAAGAAAACGGGATTTCATGATATCTGGAATCAGTCACTCATCTTTCAGGACTTGAGGAATCCGGGCCTCTACAAGGGGAAATGCGGGAAATGCGAGTTCATTCGTGTCTGCGGCGGCTGCCGGGCTCGGGCTTACGAGAAGACGGGGGATTACCTGGCCGAGGAACCATATTGTCTCTATCAGCCGCAAAGGAAGCCTAAATAAAAGCGACATGGCTAAAAAGCGAATAATTAAACGGAATGGATATCCAGGTGCGAATTAATCGGATGAAGAGGAAGGAACATAGCAAATGAAAAGGTGGAGCATTATCTTTGCAGTCGTTTTCGTTTTATCAGGGGTGGTTTGGGCCGCCGACAAGACTTTCCAGGAGATAGATAAGAACAAGGACGGAAAACTCAGCATGGAGGAATTTGATCGGGAGGCCTTAAGGGTGTTCAATGAACATGACAAGAACCATGACGGCGCCCTCGATCAGTCCGAATTCAGCCAGATCAAGGGGGCAAATTCGAAATTCGAAGACCTTGACACCAATAAAGACGGGAAAGTTGACATGAAGGAGTTACAAGACGCGGCCATAAAAAAATTCAATCAACTGGACCAGAACCGTAATAATTACCTTACTGACGATGATCTCAAATGCAGCCCCCGGTATAAACCAGAGGCTTCGCCATTGTACGACATTTATTTCTAACGGTAATATGGATGAAATAGATAAGAAAATCTTGAATATGCTCCAGAATGAATTTCCTCTGGACCCCTGTCCTTTCCAGGTTGTTGCGGACAGGCTCGGCATCCCTGAAGAAGATGTCCTGGAGAGGGTGAAAAAGTTGAAGGACGACGGGATCATCCGCCGGATCGGGGCTGTTTTTGACCCCCGCAAGCTGGGATTCGTCAGCACCCTCTGCGCCGCCAGGGTCCCGGCGGATAAAATGGCGTTATTCACCGCGACCGTCAACGCCTCCCCCTATGTAACTCACAACTACCGGAGGAATCACGATTACAATGTCTGGTTCACCATTATCGCCCCCTCCGAAGCGGCAATGGAGGAATTTATCGCCCAGGTAAAAACCCGGACGGGCATCGAAGATGTCCTGAATATGCGGGCGGTACGGACCTTCAAGATCGACGCCCGCTTTGATGTTTAGACAAGGAAAACCCAAATGACCGACACCCCACCCAAGGCCACGCTGTTCCTTATCGATGGCAATAATTACGTTTTCCGGGCCTTCTATGCCATTCCGAGCTTGACCAACTCCAAAGGTTTCCCGACCAATGCCATCTACGGGTTTGCCACCATGCTCATCAGGATCATCAAGGAATGGAAACCCGATTATATCGCCGTCGCCTTCGATGTGAAGGGGCCGACCTTCCGCCATGAAGCCTATGAACTCTACAAGGCAACAAGAAAAGCCATCCCGGAGACCCTTATCCCCCAGATTCCTTATATCAAGGACATGATCCGCGGTTTTTCCATCCCCGTGCTGGAAAAGCCGGGCATCGAAGCCGACGATATCATCGGAACCCTGGCCCGGCGATATTCCGAGCAGGACATGAAGGTATTTATCGTCTCGGGAGACAAGGACATGATGCAGTTGGTCGGGGAAAATGTCGTCGTCGTAGATACGATGAAAGACAAGGTTTTTGACGCGGCAGGGGTAAAAGAGAAATTCGGCGTCCCCCCCGAACAGGTGTTGGAGATCATGGGATTGACGGGCGATAAAACGGACAATATACCCGGGGCGCCGGGGATTGGCCCGAAGGGGGCTCTCCGGCTGATCGAGGAATACGGAACCATTGAAAACGTCCTCAAGAATGTTGACCGAATCAAGAATGCCAAGGCGAAGGAATGTATCCGTCTTCACCGTGATCAGATCGTCATGAGCCGGGAACTGGCCAGGATCCGCACTGAGGAGGACATCCCTTTCGAACTTGCCGACAGCCGCAGCGGCAATCCGGACGGGGAGGCACTGAAGACACTTTTCAGGGAATTCGAGTTTTCCTCTCTCCTCCAGGAGCTGATGATTCGGGAAGAACAGCTCGCAGGCCAATATGAAACGATCCTGACGGAAGCCGCATTGGTTGGCGTCGTTGAAGAAATCCGCACCACCGGATCTTTTTCTCTCGATCTCATCCTGAGTTCCCCGGAAGCTATGCGGGCCGGGATAGTCGGCGTCGCCCTGGGGATAAGTCCGGGCAAAGCCGTCTATATTCCCCTGGGCCATTCGTATGTCGGGGCGCCCTCCCAGCTTTCCCGGGAGCAGGTATGGAAAGGGATATCTCCCCTCCTTGGCGATGCCGCCATTCTGAAACACGGCCATGATCTCAAAACAATTCAGATCGTTCTGGAAAGAAACGATCTGTCTTTGCGCGGCCTGGGCTTCGACACCTTGATCGGCGCTTATGTCCTGAACCCCTCCCGCCGCAGTTTTGATCTTCCCGACCTTGTTTTAGACCACCTGAACCGCCGCATCATGACCGTAAAGGAGATTGCCGGCAGCGGCGTCAAACAGCTTCCCCCGGACATCATCACCGTGGATAAAATAACCACATACGCCTGCCTGAGGGCCGACGCGGTCTTGTCGCTTGTCACCTCCCTGTCCGATGCATTGGCCGGGGAACAACTAATCGGGCTCTTCCGGGACTTGGAGACACCCCTGATCCCCATCCTCGCCGGGATGGAACAAAAGGGCGTCCTGATTGACGGCGAGCTGTTGCGCGCCATGTCCCGGGAGCTGCAACAGTTATTGGAAATTTCGGCAGATAAGATCTATCGCCTCGCCGGAGAGAAATTCAACATTCAGTCGCCGAAGCAGCTCCAGCAGATCCTCTTCGACAAGCTCAGCTTAGCCAAAGGGAAGAAGACCAAGGAAGGCTACTCCACCGATGTAGATGTCCTTTCCAGCCTGGCCAGACATCATGAACTCCCTGCGGAGATCCTGGCCTACCGGAGCATCTCCAAACTGAAATCCACGTATATCGACGCCCTGCCGGCCCTCGTCCACCCGCAGACAGGGCGGGTCCATACCTCCTATAATCAGGCCGTAACCGCAACGGGCAGGCTTTCGAGCAGCAATCCCAATCTGCAAAATATCCCCATCCGGACCGTCGAGGGCAAGAGGATTCGTCAGGCCTTCATTGCCCCGGCGGGGAACAGGCTGATCTCTGCGGATTATTCGCAGATTGAGCTGCGAGTCCTTGCCCACCTCTCGGAGGACCGCACCCTCATCGACTCCTTCCGCTCCGGAGAAGACATCCACAGCAGCACCGCCTCGACAATTTTCGGCGTCTTTCCCGAGCTGGTAAATGAAGAGATGCGCCGCCAGGCCAAGGTCATCAATTTCGGCATCCTTTATGGAATGAGCGCCTTCGGCCTCGCCAAGGAGCTCAACCTGACACAGAAACTCGCCCAGGCCTATATCGATGAATATTTCCGGAAATATGAAGGGGTTAAACGCTATCTCGATCAGGTTCTGGCGCTGGCGCGGCAGAATGGCTATGTCTGCACCCTGATGAACCGCCGCCGCTACCTTTCCGAAATTAACTCCGCCAATGCCAACATTCGCCAGTTTGCCGAACGAATGGCCGTCAACACCCCTATTCAGGGCACGGCGGCAGATCTCATAAAACTGGCCATGATCCGTATCGCCGGAAGACTCAAGACACAAAACCTGACGGCGGCCATGATCATGCAGGTTCATGACGAACTTGTTTTCGAAGTCCCGGCGGAGGAAGTGGAAACAGTAATTGCCCTGGTCAAGGAAGAAATGGAACAGGTCATGGTCTTGCGGGTTCCCCTGAAAGTCGCAGTCAATTACGGACGCAACTGGGACGACGCCCATTGCTGACCCCATTATTTCTGTTGACTTTTTCGCCACATTGAGGCAGGAAGGTTCCTACCGTGGGAGGGCCGGGATCTCTATGTCCCGGCTTCTTAATTTTAAGCGGGCGTGGAGAAATGTTGCATGACGTACTTGAGGTATCATGACAAAATCAGATCCCTCCTGCTGATCCTTTTTCTCATCGGGGTATGGATACCCATAGATGCTTGGGCTGCTGACATGCCCTCCCAAAATGGTCAAAAAACGATTCAGAACCAGGTGCCGCCGGCCGGTCCTTCCCTGAAACCGGTAAACGGCCCCTCTCCGCTGGAAATGCTGACATACACGGACATCCAAAAGGCCATCCTGAACCGCCTGAAAGCCGGAAATGGATTCATAAAATCTGCAAAAGGCACCGTCCCGTTGCGGGAGCGATTTTACGGTGAGCGCCAGTTTCAGCCCGCCTGGATTCGCGACAAAATGATTTCTGACCAGGTGCAGAAACTCATTCAGGTCCTCAAGGAGGCAGATCGGGAAGGGTTAAATCCCAGTGATTACCGGATTGATCAGATAGAATTCCTGCTCGCCCAGGTCAAACAGCGTCAAAACGGCGGCAATTCCAGCGCCGTGGAAACATGGGCCGATCTGGACATGATGCTGACCGATGCCTTTTTCGCTTACGGCACCCATGTATCCAAGGGTCGCCTCGATCCGGGAAAATGGTTTTATCAATGGATTCCCTATCGCCGCTCCGTGGACCTTGTCCAGGTTCTCACCGAGGCGCTGGACAAGAAAAACGTGGAAGGTGCGTTGAAAAGCCTCCCCCCCCGGTATCCGGCTTATGCGCAATTACGGACGGAACTGGCTAATTACCGGCAGCTTGCCGCCGACGGCGGATGGGCCGCCATCCCGGAAAAAACAAAAATCAAAAAGGGAAGCACGGGCCATGCAGTTACCCTCCTCAAGCACCGTTTGGTCATCTCCGGCGATCTCGATGCGGCGGCGCTGGGAATAAACGATCATTTCGACGGTCGTCTGCAGGGGGCGCTGCAAAGGTTTCAGGAACGACATGGCCTCAATGCCGACGGCGTCATGGCTGAAGAAACCAGAAAGGCATTGAACTTCTCCGTTGAGAAACGGATCCGTCAGATCGAATGGAACATGGAAAGATGGCGCTGGCTTCCCGACGAGCTTGGCCCCCGCTACGTCATGGTGAACATTCCCGATTACCGCCTCTTTGTCGTGGAAAACCAGATTACCGTAATGTCCATGAAAACCGTGGTCGGAAAATCAGCCCAGCCAACGCCCGTCTTTATGGACAATATGAGCTACCTGGAACTCAACCCCACCTGGAATCTCCCCAATTCTATCGTTGCGGAGGAAATGATTCCTAAGGTCAAGAAGGATAACGATTATTTGACTAAAAAACGTATCCGCATCTATAAGGACTGGAGTACCACGGCTAAGGAAATCGACCCCAAGACCATCGATTGGGGCAAGGTGAATCCCAAGAAGTTCCCCTATCGGATGATCCAGGATACGGGCGTCAATCCCCTGGGCCGGATCAAATTCATGTTTCCCAACCAGTTTGACGTCTATCTCCACGATACGACGCAAAAAGGCCTTTTCCAGCGGTCAAAGCGCATGTACAGCCACGGGTGCATCCGGGTGGAAAGGCCCTATGATCTGGGGGAATGGGTTTTGAGAGATGACCCGTTGTGGTCGAAAACAAGGCTTCTTACGGAAATAAAAAAGGGGAAAAGGCAGGTGGTCAACCTTCCCAAACACATCCCTGTCTATGTAATCTATATGACAGCATGGTTTGACACCCGCGGTCACATCCATTTCCGGGATGATATATACGACTATGACAAGAGCCTCGAAAAGGTTTTAAAAAACTCGAATTCGCCTTCCGGGAAAGGGTAAGTTGAAAGCCTTTGTTCGGCGTGCAGGACTATTTTTGTTGACAAAATCACCATCAAACTATAGGCGCAGAAAAAGAAACTCGGCATAGGAGAGGTCTGCCAGATGCAACATGCACTGCTGATGTGGAAGAACACCCGGATGATTGTTCTCACAGCCGTTTGCGCGGCCATCTATGCGGCAACTCTCATCGCCTTCAAAACGGTTGTTCCCATCATTCCCGGTGTCACCGAGGTCCGGGTAGCAGGCGTGTTTCCCATGACCTTCGGTTTCCTTTTCGGACCGGCAGGGGCATGGGGTCTGGCCATCGGTAATGTAATCGGCGACATCTTCGGAGGCACCCTCAGTCCCGTCTCCATAGCCGGTTTCATAGGCAATTTCCTGATGGGATACCTTCCCTACGCCCTCTGGACAACCCTGGTTCCCGTCTCCAACGGGACATATGCATGGGATGCCAAAAGTGTTCGCAACTGGCTTACATACATTGTCATTGCCTTCATTTCCGGAGCCGCAGCGGCAGTCGTTATTGGCACCTTCGCCGATGCCATCGGCATGGTCCCTTACGCGATCATCTCCAAAATCATCACCATCAACAACTTCATCGGCTCTCTCATCGGGATCCTGCTCCTGATTGCCGTTTTCGATGTTACCAAAAACCAGTTGCGTCTCTTCTGGCCCGAGGTCATGGACGTATCCGCCGCCAACACCGGTTTGAAGGCCTCATTCGGCGCCTGGCTGGTGGCGGCAGGGTGCATTCTGGGCGTCTTTGGCGGTTTCGTGCCGGGTCTGTCATGGACCGTCGTCTCCTGGCTGGCAACCTGTCTGATCATGGGAGGAAGCCTACTCCTATGAGGTCTTCATGACTTCATCAATTGTCTTTGACCATCTTTCCTTTTCCTATCAGAACACCACCGCACCGGCCTTACAGGATATCTCCGGGGAAATGTCCCGGGGCAGTTTCACGATGGTCATGGGCCATAGCGGGGCCGGAAAATCAACCCTCTGCTGCGCAATCAACGGTCTCGTCCCCCGTTTCTTGCGGGGTGATTACGCGGGCAGGGTCATGGCGGAGGGGATGGAGGCAGGCAAAAACAGTGTCCCCGACATGGCACGGGCGGTAGGGATCGTCCTCCAGGACTTTGAAGCCCAACTCTTCTCAACCAACGTGGAACTTGAAATGGCTTTTGGACTGGAAAACCAATGTCTCCCAAGGACTGCCATGGAAGAGAGGATTCATACCTACTTGCGAGTGGTCGGCCTGGAAGAGCTGTTGAGAAGGGACACGGCCACCCTGTCGGGAGGACAGAAACAGCGCCTGGCCATCGGTTCCGTGTTGGCAATGGAAACCCCGGTCCTCGTCATGGATGAGCCCACAACGGACATCGACCCGGAAGGCCGCCATCAGATCCTTTCCCTGATCAGAAGGCTGAGAACCCAGGATCGGACCCTGGTTGTAACCGATCTTGACGCCGAGGCGGCAGTGCAGGCGGATCAAATATGGCTCTTGAGAGACGGACAGCTTTTGGCAAAGGGAACGCCTGCGGAAACCCTAACGGATTCATCTCTTATCGAATCCTGCGGCGTCCGGCCCTTGGCAACGATCGCCCTCTTCCAGGCGATGAACTGGCCTGGCCAACCCCTGACGGTTGATGCCGCGATGGCGGAGATAGAGAACCAAGGTCTGCTTCGCCCCTCCCGCCCGGAAGGCCGGGCAATATCAGCACTTCCCCCCGGCAAGGTTATCCTGGAGACTCGCAACCTCTCATACCGATACCCGGCCGGCTCCACAAACGCCCTGAGTGACATCGATCTTACCATTCACGAAGGAGATTTCGTGGCCATGCTGGGGCAGAACGGCTCCGGGAAGACAACCCTGGCAAAGCACTTCAACGGCCTCCTTAAACCCACAGCGGGAGACATGTTCCTCCGGGGCCGACCAGTCAACAATTACCGGCGCGACGAGCTGGCCAGGGAGGTAGGATATGTTTTCCAGAACCCCGATCACCAGATATTTGCCCCCACCGTCGGGGAGGAAGTGTCCTTCGGACCGCGCATTCTGGGGATTGACCGAAAGACGCTGGAACGTAATATTGCCGAAGCTCTCGATGCCACGGGCCTGAGCGGCTTCGAGGATAAAAACCCCTTCCTCTTGAACCGGGGAGAAAGACAGCGCGTGGCGGTAGCGTCAATCCTTGCCGTCAAACCCGCCGTAATTATCCTCGACGAACCAACAACGGGTCTGGATTATGTCCACCAACTAGACACGATGGAGATGCTGAAACGACTCAACCAGCTGGGACACACGATTATTGTCATCACCCATGCCATGTGGATTGCCGAGGCCTACGCCCGGCGCAGCATCCTGATGAAGGAGGGACGGATACTCCTTGATGGACCGACATCAGAGGTCTTTTCCGATGAGACCATGCTGGCCGCAGCCTCGCTGGCCCCTTCCGATCTTATCCGCCTCAGAAATCGTCTCGGTCTGGCTGCGATGACACTGACCGATATGGTAAAGGAACTCCGTGGAGACAACATTGTAATTCCGTTTCCAAATCAAAGATGATTATGAACCTGACATTTTATAATGATGAGGCAACATGGCTCCACCGGCTCGACCCCCGCACCAAGATTTGCGGGGTCCTGCTGATTTTTGTTATCTGCTTGTGCTTCAATCATCCCCTGTTCATTGTTGGAATCCTCGCCGGCGTACTGGCTATCTTCACGACTGCTAAATCACTAAAAGTTTTATGGAAACTCCGTTTTCTCCTCGTCTTGCTTTTTGTCTTCAGCGTCGTCCTCTGGCCATTTTTTATTAAAGGCAAGACAATCCTGTTGGAATGGCATGGTCTCGAAGTCAGCAGAGAATCCCTCCTTTATGGGCTTGCCATGGGTCTGCGACTGACGACCTTTGTCAGTGCCGGGCTGCTGCTTTTAGCCACGACGAAGAACGAGGAAATTACCAACGGCCTGATTCGCCTCGGTATCCCCTATCCAGTAGCTTTTGCCCTCGCCACCGCCATCCGCCTGGCGCCGACTTTTGCCGATGCCGGGGCTACCATTGTCCAGGCCCAGGTATCCCGAGGACTTGATCTGGACTCGAAAAATATTTTCAGCCGTTTTAAGAGATTCGCCCCCCTGTCCATCCCCATATTCATCTCCGCCATGCGGTACACGAACTTCCTGGCTATGGCATTGGAATCGAAGGGCTTTCGACCCGACGCACCCAGAACCAGCTACTACGAACCGCAGACTACGGGAAGGGACTGGCTGGTACTGGGCTCCCTGATGCTAATCCTCGCTGCCTGCCTCTATCTGAGGCTATCTCTTCACTGGGGAATCATTATCTCCGGACGATTGTAACTGAAGTTAAAGTCTTTAACCACAGACAAAGAACCCTTCAGACATCCCTTTTGACCAGATTGACAAGATATTGCCCGTAGCTGTTATTGATCATCGGTTGCGCCAATTTCAGGATCTGCGCGGCGTCAATATGTCCCATCCGATAGGCAATTTCTTCCAGGCAGGCCACCTTGAGGCCCTGCCTGTTTTCGATGGCCTCAATGAAGGTTGACGCCTGGGTCAATGACTCATGGGTCCCCGTATCCAGCCAGGCGATACCCCGGCCGAGGGTTTCCACGTTCAATTCCTTACATTCAAGGTAGGCCCGGTTGACGTCGGTGATTTCCAGTTCTCCCCGGGGGGAGGGTTTCAGATTGGCCGCAATGTCCAGCACCCGGTTGTCGTAGAAATAGAGACCCGTCACGGCCCAGTTGGATTTCGGGTCTTTGGGCTTTTCCTCAAGAGTGTCGGCTTTGCCTTCGCTATTATAAGAGACGACGCCGTAGCGTTCCGGATCTTTCACCCAATATGCAAAGACGGTCGCGCCTTTTTCATTCTCCCCCGCCTTTCTGAGGAGCCTGACCAATCCGTGTCCATAAAAAATGTTATCCCCGAGGATCAGGCAGCATTTGTCCATTTTCACGAATTCCCGACCAATGATGAAGGCCTGGGCCAACCCCTCGGGCTTCGGTTGTTCGGCATAGGTGAATTCAATGCCCCATTGAGATCCGTCACCCAATAATCTCCGATAAAGTGGCAGGTCTTCCGGAGTTGATATGATCAATATCTCTCTGATTCCGGCCAAAAGCAGGATCGACAGGGGATAATAGATCATCGGCTTGTCGTAAATCGGCAGCAGTTGCTTGCTGATTACTCTGGTGATGGGATAGAGGCGCGTGCCCGCGCCACCGGCGAGGATAATTCCTTTCATGGCGTATTTAAGTATGTCCTTTCTCTATAGTTATCGCTAATCTTAGGAGAATCATGGTACTTAAGTCAACAACATTGATTGAATCTTAATAAAAAAAGGGCTTATCCTCTAAAAAGAGTGTAAGCCCTTGTAATCATTTGGTGCCGGAGGTCGGAATCGAACCGACATGAAGTTGCCCTCGGGGGATTTTGAGTCCCCTGCGTCTACCAGTTTCACCACTCCGGCTTGGCGAGGGATTATATAAGGGGGGGCTGAAATGTCAAGAAGAAATGACGAGCGGATAATTTATCTTGAAAAAATAAGTTTGACCATATAGTAGGGTCCTTTCTGGTGGGGTCATGTGATGAGAATTATCGGTCTCGATTACGGTGAGAAACGGATTGGGGTTGCCGTATCGGATGAAATGGGAATGATCGCCCAGCCTGTCGCCGTGGTCGTGAGGAAAAACAGGCAAAAAGATTTAGAATCTATCAC
>JANXZC010000145.1 GCA_025355725.1 Syntrophus sp. (in: bacteria) | reverse complement strand
GATGCCAGTGCAACCATTTACAGCCTCATCGAAACCGCCAAGGCCAACGGCCTCCAAGCTTACCACTATCTGCGGTTCCTCTTCGAACAGTTGCCTCTGGCTCAATCCGATGAAGATTACAAAAATCTCCTGCCCCAATATGTGGATCGGAAAAAAATCATGGCCGCCGTCTCAAGTTAGGTGCGGTTTAATAGACGCTTACAGTTCGCCGCCGTGACATGTCTGATCTATATGACCTTTCGGTTCTCTTCTCTTCTTTCGAAGTAATATTTCACCTGGTCAAGATTTGCTGCTTCCGACCAAGCAACCTAAGCTCCGCTATAGCGGTAATCCCTATGCTTTGCCTCCACACGGCAGATGCATAGCTTTACTTCCATATTTTTTGGCCTGCGACATGGTGGTTCACTGCCGCGATATGATTGCTCTACTAACCTTTCGGTTATCCGCCACCGTGACATGACTGACCTTGCGGTGCCCGCGTATCAGTCACGGCCATCTCTTCTTAGCTGGATTCAACGGGGCAATGCTGATTGTCCAGCGGTCTCGTCTCTATCGATCACGTGCTCGAAGCATCGAACAAAGATCGATATTCTTTTTTATCTTCTCATTTTCTTTCCGTCCGAATGTGATTAACCAAATCCGGACAACATTTGACCTGGACGTCGTTAGCCGTCCAGATAACTGCCTTTGGCCCCTCTATATCGAGGGGTATCCCACATATTGGACGCCATTATACTATCGAGAACAAAGATGTCAAGAATAATTTTCATTTTCTTTATTAATATCAGACTATTACAGCCATCCTGTCGGCGGCAAGCCGGCAACGTGCCACCAGGATGGAGGCACCATCGTTAAGAAATTCGCTCACGCAATTGTATTACCTTCGCCCCGGCCTTCAGTCCATCCAGGTAATCAGCCCATTTCTGCATCATCTTTTTACGTTCGGTAATGTGTGCCGTCCGGTTGTATGCCCTGCCATTTGGGTCTCTGACGGCATGAGCAAGCTGATGTTCGATGAAGTCAGGACGTACTTGTAGGACTTCATCAAGGATGGTCCGAGCCAAGGCCCGGAAGCCGTGGCCGGTCATGGTATCCTTGTCGTATCCCATGCGCCGAAGTGCTGCAAGTATGGCATTATTAGACATCGGCCTTGCAAACGACCGCCCGGATGGAAACACATAAATGCTCGCACCGGTGAGTTCTTTGAGTTCTGTCAATATCTCAATGGCTTGATTAGATAGAGGGACAATGTGATCCTGTTTCATTTTCATCTTGTGCTTAGGTATCGACCAGACAGCTTCGTCAAGATCAATCTCTCTCCACTCTGCGTTACGTAGTTCCCCGGGACGTACAAAGAACATGGGGGCAAGTCTGAGGGCACACTTAACAACAAAATGCCCCTGATAACCATCTATAGCCCTCAGAAGTGTGGCGACCTCTTTCGGGTCTGTTATCGCTGCATGATGTTTTTCCCCTGGCTGTGGCAATGCTCCTCGAAGGTCGGCTGCTGGGTCCCGTTCGGCCCTTCCTGTGGCAACGGCATATCGGAATACTTGCCCGGCAATGGTCCTGATTCGGTGCGCCGATTCTAAAGCACCTCTGCTTTCTACCCTGCGAAGAACAGCCAAAAGTTCAGGGGCTTTAATCGTTGCAATGGGACGCTTGCCAATCCAGGGGAAAAGATCACGCTCCAGACGACCCATGATAGTGGCGGCATGGCCAGATGTCCATGTCGTAGCAAATTTTATATGCCATTCACGGGCTATGGCCTCAAAGGTTTCTGTTTCTTCGGTCTCTGCCTGCTTCATGGCCTTACGGACGGCGCCGGGGTCAATGCCGTTAGCAACCTGTTTCCTGGCTTCATCTCTGCGCTGTCTGGCATCAGCAAGACTGATTTCGGGATAAGGGCCAAAGGCGATTTTCTTTTCCGTTTTATCGTATCGGTATTTGAAATACCATAGTTTGCCGCCCGAGGGAGTAACCAGAAGGAAAAGGCCCCCACCATCAAAAATCTTATATTCAGCCTCTTTTGGTTTTGCGGTGCGAACTTTGATTTCAGAAAGTGGCGTAATCCTTTTCGGCATGGGCATTTCCTCCTTTTTTGGGGGCTTCCATTTTCGTTTGGGGGCCTTTCATGGTAAATAAGGCCCCCAAAAGTCCCGGATGTTGATGAATCTCTTAGCACGTCCTTGGACAAATGGCAAGAAAAAACCCGCTATTTCTAGCGGGTTTCGTACTTCTTTGGACTACCTTGGATTGTCATCTGGTGGAGGCGGGGGGAATCGAACCCCCGTCCGGAAATATTCCACTGCAGGTTCTACGTACATAGCCTTTGATTTGCTTTCGCCAGCAGTCCCTCCCAAAGGCAGGATGAACCGTGACTATCCTGAGAGATTTCGCGTCCCTCCCCCCAGGCCTGGGAGTTCAGCTATCCTACCTGTATTGCGCCCTGTCTGAACCGGCAGGCATGATCAGGAGGACGTTAGCCGCTTTACGCGGCTAAGGCGTAATCGTAGTTGTCTGCGATTATGGTTTTCCTACCTGTTTAACGAGGCCTGTAGGAACCTCGGTACGCTGCTACAGCTTCAACTATCCCCGTCGAAACCGAGACGCCCCCATAATGGTATGATGAATACATGTTGTGGAGTGGTCTGATGCCAAAGAGCAAAACATAAATACGGCTACACACTAAACCCTGCATCGGGAAAAGTCAAGACAAAGGACCTTCAACAGGCAAATGGTCCTTCACGGATGGAACGCCTACCGGTTCTTCTCCGACATGGCTCTGGCCATGTCCCGGCGGTCATCCCGCTTCTTGAGTTCTTCCCGTTTGTCATAGAGCTTCTTGCCGTGGCCGACGCCGATTTCTACCTTCACCTTGCCCCGTTTGAAGTACAGCTTCAAGGGCACGATGCTTAAACCCCTCTCCCGTGACTTTCCATATAGCCGCTTGATCTCGCGATTATGGAGCAGGAGTTTCCGGACTCGCAGGGGATCATGGTTATTGCGATTTCCGTGGGTATAGGGACTGATGTGGAGCTCATGGAGAAACACCTCCCCTTCCCGGACCATGGCGTAGCTGTCCTTGAGATTGGCCCGCCCTTCCCGCAGGGACTTGACTTCCGTCCCCACCAGAATAATTCCCGCCTCATAGGTCTCGTCGATAAAATAGTGGAGGCGCGCCGTTTTATTCTGGGCAATGATTTTTTCCGCACTCTTTTCTTTCGCCGTCATAGATATTTAACCTTACAGGAGATAATCCGTCTTGACATGATGCATGGCCGTCCAGATGTTATGACGGATCTGCCGATTTTCCTTCTCCAGGGAATGTAAAAGTTCCTTTATGTAAATCCGCTTTGAAGTTCTACTTGTCGGGCAGCGGTTAGCAACGACATTGAATCCGCGTTCCCCGGCGTATTTTTTGACCAGCCCCTCCCGGAGATAGGACAGGGGACGGATGATATGAAGCGCCCCCTTGAATATGGATTGATCGGGTTTCATCGTACTAATCTCCCGCCCGTAAAAAAGATTGATGAGGAGTGTCTCGATAATGTCGTCACGATGATGGGCGAAGGCGATGCGGTTGCACCCCTTGGCTTCGGCAATCTCGAAGATGCGCTTCCTGCGGAGGCGGGAACACAGGAAGCACGGGTTCTTCCGGTTGAATTCACTGTGGGCCAGGGGGCCGATCTCCGTTTTTTCGATGACGTATTCGGAGTCTATTTTTTTTAGTTCGTCCTCAATAAGATCGACATCCCCCTCACCGCCTGCAAAACCGAGATCGATATGGACCGCCATTACGGAAAATTTGGGGACAAAGATCATGGGCGAATTGAGGAGGTCGAGGAGAGCAAAGCTGTCAGCCCCTCCCGATACCCCCACGAGGACCCGGTCTCCCTCGGCAATCATCCCGTAATCAAGGATGGCCTTCTCCAGCCATTTTTTCAGGTGCAGATATAACTTCGATCGCCTCTGCGCCGCCGGACCGGTTCGATTATTATTATCGTTATGACTTTCTGTCAGCTTATATGAGAAATCCCTTTCGATCAAGGTATGTTTCGCTCCTTTATCCTTCATAATTCCTTGCAAACTGCTGCCGATTTATGTCATAAACCGCCTGCCAAAGCAACTTCTTCGCGAAGAAGAACATCATCAGGAGGTTTTTTTATGACAGAGATAATAAATGTCTATGCACGAGAGATTCTGGATTCCCGGGGCAACCCTACCGTGGAAGCGGAAGTAACCCTCTATTCAGGAACCACGGGCCGGGCTTCCGTTCCATCCGGCGCCTCGACGGGGGAACACGAGATGCTGGAGCTTCGGGACGGCGACAAGAAACGCTACCTCGGCAAGGGCGTTCAGAAGGCCGTGAATAATGTGATCGACAAGATCGGCCCGGAAATTATCGGCATGGACTGCCTCGACCAGCGGGCTATCGACTATGCCATGATCAACCTGGATGGCACGGAAAACAAATCGGTCCTCGGGGCCAATGCTATCCTCGGTGTTTCTCTTGCCTGCGCCAAGGCAGCGGCGGCAGCGGTGGATCTGCCCCCTTATCGCTACATCGGCGGCGTCTCCGCCAAAGACATCCCCGTCCCCATGATGAATATCATCAACGGCGGACAACACGCCGACAATAATGTGGATATTCAGGAATTCATGATCATGCCCGTGGGCGCCCCCAATTTCCGGGAGGGGCTCCGCATGAGCGCCGAGGTGTTTCATGCCCTGAAGTCGGTGCTGAAAGGCAAAGGACTGAACACGGCCGTCGGCGACGAGGGAGGCTTCGCCCCCAACCTAAAATCCAATGAAGAGGCCCTCATGGTCATCATGGAGGCTATCCAGAAGGCCAAATACAAACCGGGAAAAGACATCTTCATCGCCATCGATTCGGCAGCGAGTTCCTTCTACAAGAAGGGTAAATATATCATGGAGGCAGAGAAGAAGCCGGAAAAAACGGCTGCGGAGATGGTGAAATTTTATGAAGATCTGGTAAAGCGATATCCGATTATCTCCATCGAGGACGGCCTGGCGGAAGATGACTGGGATGGATGGAAGCTCCTGACGGACGCCTTGGGCAGCAAGAT
>JANXZC010000144.1 GCA_025355725.1 Syntrophus sp. (in: bacteria) | reverse complement strand
GACACCCGGATTAGGAATCCGGTGCTCTATCCAACTGAGCTACGGGGGCAAGAGGTTTTCCTGTTGAGGTTCGACGGATTAGCATGGTTTCCTGAAGCTGTCAACTTCCTTCAATAAAAAGGCCCCATCCGGAAAGAGATCCGGAAGAGGCCTTTTTTCTGTTGGCGACAGATTATTTGTAGTGCTGTTACATTTATATGCCCTTGTCAAAGGGCGCGCTCAACGGTTTGTTTCTTCGGTCTGAGCTTAGACGCCTTCTTCCCGGGTATTGACGGCATGTTGTTTCATGGCCTCCAGGTATCTGGCATATTCGGCTTTGGTAAGGAATTTCTTGTTTCTTTTAAGATCGTTCATTATTGCATCCTCTCCCCTTTTGTCTTTTAATTCCCTACGTTCGATGGTAGTATAAAGACAAAACTGTTCTTCCTCAATCGGGAACAGTCTGAATATGAAGAGGGATTTTAGCGGGTTGAGGCTTAAGAAAAAGGAAGTAAGAGGGATCGGACTTTGTCCGATAGAATGGACGGGAACTACATTAGTAAGGAGGCAGGACCTATGAGGATAGCAGTGATTGGTATTGGTGGCGTCGGTGGGGCTTTTGGCGGGAAGTTGGCATCCAGATATGGGTCCGGACCAGACCATGAAGTTGTTTTTATCGCCAGGGGTGAGCATTTAAAGGCGATTAGGGGAAAAGGAATGACCCTGATCACGACGGCCGGTGAATCTCTGGTACGTCCCTCGCTGGCGACGGATAACCCTTCTGAAGCCGGGGTCTTTGATGTCGTGCTGTTCGCTGTGAAGAGTTATGGTCTGGAGGAGGCCGCCCGCACAGTTGCCGGTAACATCAAAGATGACACGGTGATTATTCCCCTCCTCAACGGTGTGGATATTACGGAGCGACTACAGGGGGTTCTGCCCCGGGGGATTTGCCTGCATGGGACTGTATATGTTTCCGCTTTTATTGAGGCCCCCGGTGTAATTCGGCAGGTCAGCCCCGCCAGTCGTCTGATTTTCGGTCCTGACGGCGGATCGGTCGAGCGATTCCGACCTATCGATACTCTGTTCCAAGAGGCGGGTATTACCTCGGAGCTGACGTCGTCTTCCCAGACCGCCCTGTGGACGAAATTTATCTTCATCTGCCCCGCTGCCGGTGTGACTTCCCTGCTGCAGAAGCCCTTTGGAAAGGTGATGGATGATCCCGAGGGAAGGGATTTACTGGTCGGCCTGATTGCGGAGGTCGAACAGATTGCCCGGGCCAAGGGGATCGATCTCCCAGGCGATATTGCCCAGGTGAGCCTCGACAAGGTTAAACAGTTTCCTTACGAAACGAAGACATCCATGCAACTGGACTATGAAAAGGGCAGGGAGACGGAGATCGATATCTTTACCGGTTACATCGTAAGGACCGGCCAGAAGTTGGGCATAAAAACACCCCTGCATGAGCGGGTGTACAAGACCCTAACAGGAGCGGCTTAGGCGTGTTCCCCCGCCTTGCGCAGCAGTAGCGCCCAGTCTTCATTGACCATTTCCTGTATCTGGTCGAGATCGGTGTCTTTCAAGTGCCGGAAACGGCCCTGGAGCTTGAAGTACTCCCGGACAAGGTATTCCCTGGGCTTGTAATTGATCGTATAGTTGACGCCGTTTTCCACCTCGTAAAGGGGAAAGATGTTTGTCTGTACGGCCATGCGGGCGATCTTGATCGACATTTCCGAAGGTATCCGCCATCCGGTCGGACAGCTTGCGTAGATATGGAGAAACTTTGACCCCTTGATGGCCTTGGCCTTCTTCACCTTGCGAATCAGGTCTTCCGGAAAGGCGATATTGGCAGTCGCCGCGTAAGGGATACGATGGGCGACCAGGGCTTCGACAATGTTCTTTTTCCGGAGCTTTTTCCAGTCCGCCCCCGTCGTGGTCGTTGTCCAGGCACCGTAGGGGGTGGAGGAGCTCCGCTGGATGCCCGTGTTCATGTAGGCTTCATTGTCATAGCAGGCGTAGATGAAATCCTCGTTTCTCTCCACGGCGCCGCTCAGGGCCTGAAACCCGATGTCAAAGGTGCCGCCGTCCCCGGCCCAGGTGATAACTGTCGTCTCCTTGTCCCCCTTCATGTCGAGGGCCGCCCGGACGCCGCTGGCCGTGGCCCCTCCCGTTTCGAAGGCGGTGTGGATCACGGGGATTTTCAGGCTTGACTGGGGGAAGGGGCCGGCGATCACGGACCAGCAACAGGCCGGCAGAACCATTACGGTCTTTTCACCTAAGGCCTTCAGTACAAAACGCATGGCAATCGTGGCGCCGCAACCCGGGCAGCCCACATGGCCGGAACACATCAATTCCTTGTCAAGGGCATCAAGTTGCACGGTTCACCTCCTGGAGCCCCACCCAGATGCTTTCCTTCCTGGGGGCAGAGCTTCCTTTCACATCAAAATAGATTTCTTCCAATAGTTTAACGGTAATGTCCCGCCCGCCGAGTCCGGCAATATACCCGAAGATAGGAGGATGGCCCGGAACATTGCAAATGGCCGCCCGGACTTCCTGGGCGAAGATCCCGCTGGCCCCGAAGGAAAAGTTTCGGTCCACGACAACGACCTTTTTTGCCTTCCCGAGGGCCCGGCGCACGGCTTCCACCGGGAAGGGCCTGAATAATTTAATCTTGAGAACCCCGACTTTTTCTCCACGGGGCCGGAGTTCTTCCAGAAGCAGGCGGCCGGTGCTGGTGACAGTGCCGGAGGTCACAATGACGATGTCCGCATCATCGCAATCAATAGCTTCCACGGCGCCGTAGCGGCGGTCAAAGATCTTTGCGAACTCCTCTTCCACCCGGTCAAACTGTTCCAGGGCGTCATCCATGGCCATGGCGATGTCATAGCGCATTTCCATGTAGGCGTTGGGCGTCACCAGGGGACTCAGGGAATAGGGATGCTTCGTATCAAGGATAAAGGCCGGTTTATAAGGGGGAAGGAAACGATCCACTTCGTCTTGTTCCGGGACGTCGACGGGTTCGTAGGTGTGAGAGAGGTAAAAAGCGTCCAGAACGACCATGGCGGGCAGATTGACGATTTCCGCCAATCGGTAAGCCTGGATGGTCGTATCGAGGACTTCCTGGCCGTCTTCGCAGTAGAACTGCATCCAGCCCGTGTCCCGCTGGGCGAGGCTGTCGGTCTGGTCGTTCCAGATGTTCCATCCCGGCGCCAGGGCCCGGTTGACCTCGGCCATGACAATGGGGAGGCGGGCCCCGGATGCCCAGTGGAGGAGTTCATGCATCAGGGCCAGCCCCTGGGATGAGGTGGCGGTGAAGGTCCTGACTCCGGAACTCTGCGCCCCGATCAATGCGGCCATGCAGGAATGTTCGCTTTCCACCCGCAGGTATTTGGCGACCATCTTGCCCGTAGTGACATAATCCGACAGGATCTCGACAATATGGGTCTGGGGAGTGATGGGATAGGCGGAAATCACCTGGACCCTGGCCAGGCGAACCGCTTCCGCCACGGCGTGGCTGCCTTCGAGGACCTTTTTCATAGTTTTTCCTCCTCACCGAGAGTCATGGCGTTTCTGGGACACTCCACGACGCACAGGCCGCACCCCTTACAGTAATCGTAATCGATGTGGCGTTCCGTCATGTCCCGGCCCCGCAGAATGCAGACGTCGGGACAAAAGAGATAGCAGTTGTCGCAGTTGTTGCAGATCCCGCAGTTGAAGCACCGCCCTGCCTCCCGCATCGCCGTATTGGCCGAGATCTTCAGCTCGATTTCATCGAAGGAAGAGGTCCGCTCTTCGATGAGGAGCCGGGGTTGAATGACTCTGGGTTCAAACTGGAAATAATCCGTATTGATCTCCTGATAAGAGACGATGTGGGGTTTCCTCTCTTTCCGGGGGCCGTTCATGTATATCTCCATGGAAAGAGATGGCCCCTCACCGACCAGACAGGCGGAAAGACGTTCCCTGACGGCGTCGGCGCCGCTCTGGAATAAGGTGTCGAGGGCCATGGCGGCCTGCTTGCCCGAAGCAATGGCCTGGGTTACGTTTTTGTCGGTATTCGTCAGATCGCCGCCGTAGATGATCGGCGTCCCCTGCTGTTCCTGCTGGAGGGTACAATGACTCAGGTACAGGTGCACGGACGCGTTGTGCTGGTCACCTGCTTCGGCGGCAGGCGGGGGCTCGTGCCACGCCTCTACCGCTGTGGTGCCGGTGGCCACGAAGACCCGCTGCACGGAAATCTCCACGAGGCTGGTTCCAGCGGTAACGATTTTACCCCGGCCGTCCCGGTCGAGGCCTTCCACCTTCATCTGCTGGACCGTCAAGATGCAGTCCGATCCTATGGCGGCGATCTGAACCGGGGCCAACAATTCCCGGAGTTCCGCCCCTTCCTCAAGGGCGCTCTCGATTTCCTCGTCAAAGGCCGGCATGTCCTCCCGCCTTCTGCGATAGATAATAACGGCACGCCCCCCCAGGCGAATAATGCTCCGGGCGACGTCAATGGCCGTATTACCCCCGCCGATAACCGCGGAAACTCCCGTTACATCCGGCTTTGCTCCCTGGCGGAGCTGCCTCAGGAATGACATCCCGTCTTCAACGCCCTGTCCGGGTTCGCCGGGAATATTCAGAGCCCTGTTTCGCCAGTAACCGCAACCAAGGAAAACGGCGTCGTAGGATGTCTTCAACTCCTCAAAGCGGGAGGCCGTCACAGCCTCGCCGACCCTGATGCGGACCCCCTGGCTTTCGAGCCGGGCAACCTCATTGCTCAGGACCGTCGCCGGCAGCCGGTAGGCCGGAATGCCCCAGCGCAACAGCCCCCCGGCCTCCGGCATGGCCTCGAAGATCTCGCTGTCGTAACCGAGCATATTCAGAAACCAGGCCGCCGAGAGCCCCGCCGGACCGGAACCGATAATGGCGACGCGCTTTCCTTTGGGGGGGAGTCTTTCCAGGGCCGGCTTCGTTTCATTACGGGCGGCCGTATCGGCGAGAAAACGCTCCATTGTATGGACGGCGATGGATGTGTCGAATTCCCGGCGGTTGCAGCGCCCTTCACAGGGGTGATAACAGACCCGGCCACAGACGCCGGGTAAAGGGTTTTCTCTTAGGATCGTTTCCCAGGCCTCCTTGAAGGCCCCCTGGGTGATGAGCATCTCGATCCGGGCGATATCTTCCCCCGCCGGGCAGGCGGTGCTGCAGGGAGAGGTTTTTTCCTCGTATTTCGGGCGCAGAAAACGCCACGACCCGGTTTTATTGCTTTCCGTGGTCACTGATGTCCGAGCCATATAGAGGTTCTTTTTCAGACTAAGTTCAGTTTCCATATCTTTCCTTTATTTTATATCGCCAATTAATATAACTTCCTCGTATGCTTCCCTGGCGGCGGCGATGTTCGCCTCCGGCTCGGAAGGGACCTCTTCCCGGATAGCGTTGCAGACAGCCTCCATCGGCGGTATTCCCAACATGCGGGCAAATGCTCCCATCATGGCCGTATTAACAATGGGATGGGTGCGGGTTCCCAACTGGTGTTTTAGGGCAATCCGGGTAGCATCCACGCAGGCAAGCTTTCGACCCTGGAACCGACTCGGGTCCGCAGCGGCTTCGGGACTATTGAGCAGGATCCATCCCCCCGGCTTCAAGCCCCGGGTGACATCGATACTCTGCAACAAGGTCTGATCCTGCACAACCACATGATCCGG
>JANXZC010000124.1 GCA_025355725.1 Syntrophus sp. (in: bacteria) | reverse complement strand
CCGAGTGTTCACGATGTCGTGGCATAAAAAGTTGTATGCGATGTCGTGGCACTCAACAGATAATAATTACCTCAAGCGTTACAGCATACAAAACATGGGTATCCATGGAAAGCTCATCATCATCCAGTCCCTCCTCGTTATAATTCCCTTCCTGGTGCTGTTTTATGCATTTTATCATCACAGGGTTTTCTTGAATACCCACCAGCTAGCACTTATCGCCTTTATCTTCCTTATGGTCCTGGGGGGGCTGCATATTCTCAGGCAGATGTTTGAACGCATCATCTCCCTAGCTTCCTCCGTGAAACATGCCGGTGATCAAGACGGCGAATATTCAGACGTGCAGAGCGAAACGGACGAACTCAAAGATCTGTCGAATTCCTTGCATCGCGTGTTGAATCGTCTGGAAAAGACAACGGAGGATCTGCGGAGAAGGTCCTTTGAACTCCTTACGATTCGTGAATCCATGGAAGCGGCGAGGAACAGTCTTGATACCTATCACATCATGGATATGATCCTCGGCAAGGCCATGGGACTTACAGAGGCAAGAATCGGATCGATTCTCATCGCCGAGTCATCAACGGAGCAATTCCGGGTTGCCGCCATAAGGGGATCGAGTGACATACTGAAGAAGGGCATGTGCATTCCCATGCAGACTTCGCTGTCCCGCCAGGTTCTGTTAAGAAAGAAGCCCCTCCTGGTGACGGATATTCAGCAGGATCACAGAACGGAACGACCAAATCAGTCCCGCTACAAATCCCCCTCCTTCCTCAGTATGCCCATCCTGATCGGGAACGAGGTGTCGGCGGTATTGAATCTGGCCGACAAGGAAAATGGCCTGATCTTTAATCAGGAAGACGAAGAACTGTCGGCAATCCTTTTAAGAGAGATCAGTTTTGCCCTCGAAAACGCCCAGCTTCATGGCCGGATAAAGGACCAGCTCGAAGAGATTCGGGGAAAAAACCTGCAACTGGAAAAGGAAGTAACGGAGCGGCGGCGCATCGAAGACGAGCTGAAAAAATACCAGGGAAATTTGAAACAACTTGTGGAGGAGCAAACGTCAGAGATCAATCGGACCAATGTTCAACTCCAGCAAGAGATTAAGGATAGGTCTGCGGTGGAAGAAGCCCTGCGGGAAAGCGAAAAAAGATACCGGGAATTTGTGGAATTGCTTCCCCATATGGTATTTGAGACCGATCCCCTGTGGAAGCTGACATTTTACAATCGCGCGGTCTTGACCCATACCGGGTATGGGGAAGAAGATATCCGGCAGGGGTTAACTTTTCTGGAAATGGTTGTACCTGAGGAGCGGGAGAGAGTTGCCGCCATCTTTAAAAGAAGATTGCAGAATGAATTTGTCGCCGGGGTGGAATACAACCTGATGAGAAAAGACGGCAGTATCTTTCCCGTCATGATCTATGCATCTCCCCTGATTACAAATGACGAGGTCCGGGGATTGCAGGGGGTTATTTTTGAGCTCAATGATAGAAAACGCCTGGAACAGCAACTCCTCCAGGCCCAGAAGCTTGAGGCCACCGGAACCCTTGCGGGGGGGATCGCCCATGATTTCAATAATCTGCTTATGGGCATTCAGGGTTACACCTCCCTGATGCTGCTGGAGATGGACCCATCTCATCCCCTTTATGAGCGCCTCAAGTGTATCGAAGATCAGGTGAAAAGCGGTGCGGACCTCACCAAGCATCTGCTGGGCTTTGCCCAGGGAGGACGATACGAGGTGCACCCCACTCAGATGAACGATATAATCGAGAAATCAGCCTCCATGTTTGGCCGAACGAAGAAGGAGATCACCATGCACACGAAGTTGGCGGATGATCTCTGGGCCGTGGAGGTGGACCGGGGGCAGATGGAGCAGATATTCATGAATCTGTACCTGAACGCCTGGCAGGCCATGCCGGGCGGCGGCGAGATCTTTCTGGAGAGTTCAAATGCCGTTCTTCAGGATGATGATATCCATCCCTATGAAATGCAGCCGGGGAAGTATATCAAGATTACGGTGACAGATACGGGTGTCGGCATGGATGTCAAGACAAGGGAAAGGATTTTTGAGCCCTTTTTTACCACGAAGGCGATGGGGAGGGGAACAGGGCTGGGGTTGGCCATGGTCTATGGCATTATGAAGGGTCACGGCGGAATGATTAATGTTTACAGTGAGCCCGGTCACGGGACAACCTTCAATATCTATCTCCCGGCCTCTAACAAGGATGCACTTCTAGACACACAGGAAGCACAGCAGATTTTGAAGGGGACGGAGACAATTCTTCTGGTTGACGATGAAAGGACCGTCTTGGAGGTAAGCAATGAGATCCTTGCCTCCCTGGGGTACAATGTTCTAATCGCCGGCAACGGTCCTGATGCACTGGCATTATATCTTGAGAATATCGAGAGGATCCAGTTGGTGATTCTGGATTTGATCATGCCGGGGATGTCGGGAGGCGAGACCTTTGATCGTCTTAAGCAGATGAACTCTGAAATCAGGGTGCTCCTCTCCAGCGGCTACGGGATGAATCAGCAGGTACAGAAGATTCTGGACCTTGGTTGCCGTGGATTCATTCAAAAGCCCTTCAACATCAGCCATCTTTCGAAGAAAATGCGAGAAGTATTGAATAAATAGAAACAAATAGGTGATTTCATGGAAAAAAGAAAACGCACCCGGGTTCCTGCTCACTTCAAGGTGTCCGTATGGATCGGGGCAAAGGAAATTAAAACGGAGACGCAAAATATCAGCCTGACGGGGATTCATTGTGCCCCGGATCACCGGATTAATCAGGGGGAGGACTGCCGGGTGGTGATGGCACTCAATAAGGATGTTAAGATTACGTTGGAGGGGAGAGTCCTGCGGGCTGGTCCGGAAGAAACCGTGATCAGCTTCCTTTCCATTGATACGGAAAGCTTTTTCCACTTAAAAAGGCTTCTTCAATTTAATGCGGAAAACGCAGACATGATCGATGAAGAGTTAGTCAATCCCGCTTTCAAGTAGTTGGGGCCGGCGAAAAAAATCGCGGCTGGAACAAACAAGGTAAGGGTTTCTCAGGTGGGGAATACCACCCCCTGCCTGAAAAACCTGTTTCTTTGGTGAGGTTGCTAAGGTCTGCGACCGCCGCCGCCACTACCACTGCCGCCGCCGCGATTACCGAAACCGCCGCTGCGAGGTGGACCGCCAAATCCGCCGGGTCTTCTGCCGGGACCGCCGGGAGATCGCGGCCGTTCGTCCTGCTCACCTTTCGGCTTAGCCTCGTTCACGCGGATAGTGCGACCGAGAAGCTCTCCGCCATTGAATTTTTGTACAGCTTCCTCAGCCTGCTGTTCCGTTGACATCTCCACGAATCCGAATCCTCTGCTCATACCCGTGATCTTATCCCGAATAATGACCAGTGATACAATCTCACCGATGTCGCCAAAGTTGGCCCTTAAATCATCTTCAGTGACGTCGTCCGCCAGATTTCCTATGTAAAGCTTTTTAACCATATTTTTGTTCCTCCTTCTCTCCCGTTCCGACCGGTTGCTTTGCCCGGCAGAGCCTAATATCCGACAGCATGCGCTGCATATAAAAAACCACCGAACTCTGCGGAGCACGGTGGCCTTCCTTGTTCCACAAGTTGAAGACAAAATGCCCTGATCATTGCTTGAGCCAGATCAGCAGGAAAATGATATATGCCATTATTTCTATTACAGGTGTGTGAGAAAGTCAAATGATATTTTCCCGATGCAAGGCGCCGGAGGCGGTCGATATTATGCCTTTTGCAAACGGAATGAAAAGGAACTTCCCCTGCCGACCTCTGAAGATACGGAGATGTCTGTTCCGTGGGCCTCGATGATCTTGCGGGCAAGGCTGAGTCCCAGACCCATGCCGCCATAACGCCGGCTAAGGGCCTCATCGAGCTGATGGAAGGGTTCGAAGATTTCCTCGAAACATTCCCGGGGGATACCGACACCCGTATCATTGACGGCAAAGACGATAAATTCACCCTCCTCCCGGGTTCGGAGGGTGATCGATCCGTCTTTATCGGTGAATTTGATCGCATTTTCGATAAGATGGCGGATAACCCAGGACAATCTGTCGGGATTTGTCATGACCGAGACATCCGCTGAGGGGCACTCAAGATTCAGGTTGACTCCCTCTTTCCGTGCCGTTTCCTGTAAATGGGCCAGGGCGGCTTCACAGATGGAACAAACGGGAACAGCTTGCATGCGCAGTTTCAGGGGTCTGTCCTTAGTAGAGGTGAAGAGAATCAGGTCTTCGATCAGGTCGCCCAACCGCTCGGCTGCCCGCTGTGCGACGGCAAGGGCTTTTTTCTGATCAGTGTTGATGGTTCCCATATCTTCATCCAACACGAGCTCCAGATTGCCTGAGATATGAAAGAGGGGGGTTCGCAATTCGTGGGAAATATTTGATACAAACCGGATCTGCATTTTATTCAGTTCCGCGAGTTTATCGAGAGTCCGGGCAAGTTCCGCCGTGCGCTCCATGACTGTCTTTTCGAGGTCGCTGTTGGTCTTCTCCAGGGTGTTACGCAACACCAAAATCTGCTCGGTAATGGCCGCGTCAAGGACGTCTTGGTCGATAACGCCCATGGCGACCAGGGCCTGTCCCAAAAAAAGATGCCCTCTTTCTGGTTGCCGGGCCGTCTGCTGATGAGCGAGGGCCTCCTGGAGATTCGCCTCTGTAATCAGCTTTTTCTCCACCAGATAATCCCCCAAACGGGGGACCAGTATTTCCGGTTTCAGGTTCATTTCGCCTCTTCCCTTTTGCTTATTCCGGTTCTAAATCAAAGATAAAATCAAGGCGGCAAGGCAGATGCGATGCAGGCGTGTTTTTCATACGTCAAGGAGCCGATTGCTGATGCCAACGCAGATAGCGCTTCGATTTAGAAACAGAATTGGATATTAGGAAGTCCGGTCCTCTATGTCAAGGAAATATTGCTTTAAAAATGCGGGGTCCGGCTGCTCTGACTGAGAGAGGGATAGCAAATAATCGTCTTGACTTCCTGCCTTTGGTTATTATATCAGAACGAACCGGATATATGTCATAAATGGCAGAAGCCGGTCTTAAGCCATTATCAGGAGGTCGATCATGAAGAAGGCAATCTTTTTACTTAACGGGAAAGAAACCCCTTATAGGCCTGGACAGACGCTTTTGGAAGCAACGCAGGCGATCGGGTTTCATATTCCTACCCTCTGTCATCTCAAAGAAACAACTCCGACCGGGGCCTGTCGAATCTGCCTGGTGGAAATTACCGGCGCCCGGAGCCTCATGGCAGCCTGTTCGACGCCCGTTGCGGAGGGTATGGAGGTATTTACGGAAACGGAGCGCGTCCACAATACCAGGAAGCTCAATGTCGAGCTCCTTTTGGCCAGTGGGAAGCACGATTGTCTCATCTGTGAGGCAAGCGGCGATTGCCGCCTCCAGGAGCTCGCTTATTACTATGGGATCAAGGAATTGAAATTCTCCCAGGATGAGAAGTTCTACCCCACGGACGATGATAACCCCTTTATCATTCGAGATTTCAGTCGCTGTATCCGTTGCGGGCGCTGTATCCAGGCCTGCAACGAACTGGTCGTCAACCGGGCGATCAGCTATGGATATCGCGGCAAGAACAGCAAGGTCGTGACGGGTGGCGACGGACCATATACGGACTCTGAATGCGTTTTTTGCGGACAATGTGTGGAGGTCTGTCCCGTCGGCGCCCTGACGGAGAAGAAGGCGAAAGGAAAGGCGCGGGCCTGGGAGACGAATAAAATCAGGACCACCTGCCCATATTGCGGCGTCGGTTGTCAACAGTGGCTACATGTGAAGGATGGCAAAATAGCCAAGGTTACAGCCGTCGAGGATGGCGAACCGAATATGGGGCGGCTGTGCGTCAAGGGCCGCTTCGGTTATGACTTCATCTATTCGGAAGAGCGCCTCAAGACGCCCCTGATCCGTGAAAACGGAAATTTCCGGGAGGCCTCCTGGGATGAGGCTTTGGACCTCGTGGCGGGGAAATTCAAGGAAATTATCGCGACTCATGGCCCGGACGCTATCGCCGGCGTCAGTTGTGCCCGCAGTATCAATGAAGACTCGTATCAGATGCAGAAGCTGTTTCGCGCGGTGATCGGTACCAACAACATCGATCATTGCGCCCGTACCTGACACGCCCCGACTGTCGCCGGGCTGGCGACTTCATTCGGTTCCGGGGCAATGACAAATTCCTTTGCCGATTTTGCCAAGGCCAAGATGATTCTGGTCATCGGATCCAATATGACGGAGGCCCATCCGGTGGCGGCATCGCTGCTGAAGATGGCCGTCATCGGCGGCGCCGGGCTTATCGTTGTCGATCCGCGCCGCACACCCCTTGTGGATCTGGCCAATCTCCATGTGCCCATCAAGGTTGGTTCCGATGTGGCCTTCTTGAATGGGGTGATGAATGTCCTGGTTACGGAGGATCTTTATGACAAGAAGTATGTCGAATCCTGCACTATGGGATTTGAAGATCTTAAAAAGAAGGTTCTGGAATATCCACCGGAACGGGCGGCGGCGATCAGCGGCGTCAGCGCCGAAATGATCAGAGACGTAGCCCGCCGTCTGGCGGCGGTGCGCCCGGCCATGCTCATGTACACCCTGGGGATTACGGAGCACATCTGTGGCGTCAACAACGTCATGTCCTGCGCCAACCTCCAGATGCTCCTGGGCAATGTCGGTTTCGAATGCGGCGGTGTCAACCCCCTGCGAGGTCAGAACAACGTCCAGGGAGCCTGTGATATGGGAGCCCTGCCCAATGTCTTTCCGGGGTACCAGCGCGTCGATAACCCCCATGCCCGTGAGAAATTCGCCGCTGCCTGGAAAGTGGAAAAACTTCCTGAAAAGCCCGGAATCATGATTCCCCAGATGATCGAAGGCCTTTTAGACGGCAAGGTGAAGGCATTTTATGTCTTTGGGGAAAATCTCGCCAATACGGAGCCCGATATCCGCCACGTCGAGCATTGTCTGGGTTCGGCGGAGTTCCTCGTCTGCCAGGACATCTTCCCTACGGAAACGACGCGTTTTGCCCATGTGGTCCTGCCGGCGGCGGCGTGGAGTGAAAACGACGGGACGTTCACAAGCAGCGAGCGCCGGGTAAACCGGGTCCGCACGGTCAGCGCCCCTCCCGGGGGTGCCAAACCGAACTGGTGGATCTTCAAGGAGATCGCCAAGCGCATGGGACAAGACTGGGAGACGAACAGCGCTCAGGAGATCTGGGATAACGAGGTTTCACAACTGGCGCCATCTTTGGGGGGAATCAAGTATTTCCGTTTGGAGAAGGACGGTCTCCAGTGGCCGGCCCCCAGTTTGGAACATCAAGGAACGTCCTTTCTCCATAAGGAAGGATGCTTTACCTGCGGTCTGGGGGTCTTGGCCCCAATAGATTGGATTCCTCCCGCCGAGGTTCCTGATGCCGAGTATCCATTGGTGCTCAGTACGGGCCGACGGCTTTATCATTATCATACGCGTACGCAGACGGGTCGCTCCC
Organism: Syntrophus sp. (in: bacteria); assembly: GCA_025355725.1. Taxonomy (GTDB): domain Bacteria; phylum Desulfobacterota; class Syntrophia; order Syntrophales; family UBA8958; genus UBA8958. The sequence goes on along the minus strand of JANXZC010000124.1, from coordinate 5,844 downwards.
AGGGGCTCAATGACCTGTTGGGAGAGGAGACCGCCGATATTTCTGAGGCGGAAGCGGAAAAATACGGTATCGAGCACGGCGAGATGATTGCTGTTAAGTCACGGCGCGGCAGGGTTGTCGTCAAGGCGAATGTGACCGAACAGGTTCCCGAGGGGCTGGTCTGGATGGCCTTTCATTTCCGCGAGGGATGTGCAAACTGGCTGACTAACCCTGCTTACGATCCGATCACCCAGACGGCGGAGTACAAGGCCTGCGCCGTCGCCATCGAAAAACTCGCGTGACGGAGGAGTTCTCGCTAATCCCCCCTTTGTCAAAGGGGGGATGGGGGGATTTTTATATAAAGAGTACGGGGTAAAGCACCGAAGTTGGTTGCTTTACCCTTTTTTCTTCCCGTCGCTATCCGGTCTGGCGTCGCCATCCAGGAGGGCGGATAGTTCGCGGCTTGTCTTCTGAAGATAGGTATCGGCGTCCTTCTCCAGACGCCGGAATTTTTCCAGGAGGCCCTTGGCGGCCGGGGTCAGGGTCATGCCCTTTTTCGCGGTGTCGCTCTCCACGAGTTTGACGCCGAGGCGGTCTTCCGAGGCCCGCAGGCGGCCCCAGGCGGCGCGGTAGGACATGCCGAGCTTTTTGGCCGCCGCATTGAGGCTATGGCATTCGTCAATGGCCTGGAACAGCTCTTCCCGGCCATGTCCAAAGATGACTTTCCCCTCTTTTTCGATCCAGATCTTATATTTGATCTCCATGTCCACGCTCCTCTTTATCTTTCGGAAGAGATTTAATGAATGGCCACCAAATAGTCAAGGATTTTGATTTTAATCATTTTATTCCACATAGGGCGTGCGGCCCTGGCAGCTCAGGCAGGATGCTCCGTCTCTTAAGGGATAGGACTCGCCGCAGGCGGGACAGGCGGCGGTGGGTCCCAGGCTCCGCTTGACCGTAAGCTCCGGTTTTACGCGAACCGGCTGCATGCTGAGGACCGAGGAACCGGCGTCCTTGATCTGGTTCATAAGGAGCTCGAAATCCTGTTCCTTTTTCTTTTTCAGCTTGAAATACCAGGCGTTGAATTCCGGCCAGGGCTTCAGTTTTTCCGAATCGAGATAAACCCTGATTCCCGTTCCCTTTTCTTTTTCGTACAGGGTCACGGCAAATCGACCGACGTCGAAGATCTTCAACCAGCCGTTCCCGATCGTGCAGGGAGTCAGCAATTGGACGGCGTCGGGCAGGCAGACCGAGGTTTCGCAGATGGCGTCAAAGAATTCCCCCTCGGGGAGGTTTTTCAGGGCCAGATCCACGATAAAGCCCCCGATGATCAGTCCCGGGGCCAGGCTTCCGTGAAATGATTTTACGAGATGGACGTACTCGTCATAGGAATAAGCAGCAATTTTCATAAACATTTAAACTCCTTATTTTCATTTGGTGAGCTCGCAAAAAACCAAAAATTAAGCAGAAACGTCATTCCGGCGAAAGCCGGAATCCAGAAATATCAAATTATTACAAAAGTACTGGACCCCGGCTTTTGCCGAGGTGACGGCATTTTACGAATTTGCCATTTTTTAGTAAGCAAGGGACAGTCTCGGTTCCCGGACCGCCTTGGCCCGTTCTGGTCTCCCATCGTCCACCCGCACGATGGAACGTTGCATCCATTCCCGGTCCACCTGGCCCTCAACAATGGGCAGCAGATCATCGGCTAAATATAGCGCCTCATTGACGTCGTGGGTCACGTAAATCACGGGCATGCGCAGCTCTTCTTTCAGGTTGCGCAATTCATCCCGGAGATCCCGGCGCGTGAAGACATCGAGGGCGGAAAAGGGCTCGTCGAGAAGGAGCAGACGTGGTTCCCTAGCCAGGGCCTGGCAGATGGCGCACCGCTGGCGCTCCCCGCCCGAGATGGCGTCGGGCTTGCGATCCTGCAAATGTCCGATGCCGAAACGCTCCAGCAGTTTCTGAACGACCTCCTTCCTGGCTCCGGCGGCAAAGGCGGCATTGTCGTGGATGCTCAAGTGGGGAAAGAGGGGATAATCCTGGAAGACATAGCCGAGGCGGCGTTTCTGCGGTGGCAGGAAAATCCGCCGTTTTGTATCCAGCCAGACCTCGTCGCCGAATTGTATGAACCCCTCGGCAGGTTTATCCAGTCCTGCGATGATGCGCATCAGCGTCGTCTTGCCGGCGCCGGAGGGACCGATAACCACGGTCATCGTCTCCGCCGGGCAGTTGACGTCGATGGAGAGCTCGAAATGGGGCAGGGGCTTGCGGATGCGGATCTGGAGATTCATGACGGGCTCCTGGTCAGGCGGTGGACAACGAGGAGAAAGATGTAGCAGATCGGCAATAGGGCTAGGGACATCATGGCGGCGCTGCCGTATTGCAGGGTCTCCACGGCCTCGTAAATAGCGACGGAGGCCACCCGGGTTTGGCCCGGCACACTGCCCCCCACCATGAGAACGACGCCGAAGGCACCGAGGGTATGAAGAAAAACGAGGATGGCCGAAGCGGCGATTCCGTTGAGGCTGTTGGGGATGATCACCCGGGTGAAAATAGCCGGCGGGGAAAGACCGAGAATCCGGGCGCTCTCGATCAGCCGGGGGTCGATCTTTTCAAAGGCCGCCCGCATCGGTTGCAGGGCAAAGGGAATGCTGTAGATGATGGAAGCGATGACGATCCCGGTAAAGGTGAAGAGGAGCGGCGATCCCGTCGCCCTCGTCCACAGGCCCCCAAGCCAGCCTTCGGGACCCATCATGATGAGCAGGTAAAACCCGACGACGGTCGGCGGCATGGCCAGGGGCAGGTTGATGAATGCCTCCAGGAACGCCTTTCCCGGCAGGCGGCTGTAGGCCATCAGGCAGGCTAAGGGTGCGGTGACGATCATCAGGATCGTGGTAGCGACCAAGGCGAGTTTCAGAGAAAGAAAAAGTGCTGTCCAGTCCATGTGTTACTTGTATCCGTATTTCTTCTTAATAGCCCCGGCCTCCGGTGAAGCCAGGAACCTGGCAAACTTTTCCGCCGCTTCGCGATGGGCCGTCCTTTTCAGGAGGCAGGCCCCCTGGACGATGGGTGGGGCCTCATCCACGGGGAAAAAACATCCCTTCCGGCCTTCCGCCGATGTAGTGGCGGACAGGGCGCAGAATCCCGCATCCACGCTGCCCGTGGCGGCATATTGAAAGGCCTGGGCGATATTCTGGGCGTAAACAAGCTTCCCTTGAACATTCTCCAGGACGCCGGTTTTCTTCAGTGCCTCCATTGCCGCCGCGCCGTAGGGGGCGGTTTTCGGGTTGGCGACGGCTATTTTCTTCAGACCCGGTAAAGCCATGACTTCCCGCCAGTTCTTAAGGGGACACAGATCCTTCCTGTTCGTCCAGAGGACCGCCTGTCCAGAGGCGTAGACAAAAGGAACGTCCGCCCGTCCTGCCTGATGGAGGAGGTCCGGTTTTTCCCGGTCGGCGGAAAGAAAGAGGTCGTAGGGGGCGCCGTTCACAATCTGGGTGTAGAGTTGTCCGGTGGAGGCGTAGGTCGCCTCTACGGGCATCCCCGTTTGTTTTTCAAACAACTTGGTCAATTCCTGAAAGGTGGAAATGAAATTCGCCGCCACGGCGACATGAAGTTTATCCTGGGCGGAAACAGGAGAGATGAAAAGAAAAAAAACAAGGACAACTGTGAAAAGATTGCGCTTCAATGACTTATACCTCATTTAACATATGTTACGTTTGGCCCAATACATAATATTCGCGAGAAAGTCAACCCCCATATGTCATATATGTCATATATCGCTTGACACGAGTCTTTTCCATCGTATAGAGGGGGAACAAAAAAAGGAAGTCTTGATGATGAAACAGAGTATAGAGACGCTAAGTGGGATCATGGACCGGGAGATCGAAAAGAACCCTCACAGCCGGGAAATCATCGGGGCCTTCCGCCCGGTTCTGATCGCAAGGATTCGCTTCCTCGGGAAGAGAAAATTGAAGTCGATTCCTTTACCCGGCTTCGATCCGATCCGGTTTACCGGCGGCGTCTCCCTGGTCCGGCAACTGCAATTTTTCTCTCCCGATGATCCCTGGAGGGAGATGGTATCCGCAATGACGGCGGCCATAAAGGAAGGTTTCCCCAGTCTCCGGGAGGACATGGACCGCCTTGAAAAAGCCGGACGCAAAGGCGTGCTGGACATCTTTGATTATTTTCGAACTTTTCCCGATCATGGCGAGGATATCATCAAACTCTGGTCCGCCGACCTTCCGGCAAGCCCCCAAGGCATCGCCCTCCTTCTTAATCAATTGACGAGAATCGTTCTGGAAAGGCGGCGTCCCGATGCCGTAGCGCTGATCGGCGACACCGAATGGAAGAAGGGTTACTGCCCCGTCTGTGGCGCCTTTCCCACGATCGCCCTGATCGAGGAGAAGATAACCCGCCGCTGGCTCCACTGTTCCCAGTGCGGTCATGATTGGCTCTTCAGCCGGGTGATCTGTCCTTATTGTGAGTTCGAGGCCCAAGAGGGAATGGACTTTTTCTATGTGGAAAACAGGACCCAGGAAGCGGCCTTCAGTTGTGATAAGTGCCAGCGCTACCTTGTCACCCTCAACCGGGTGAGCGATCTGAACGATCACGAACTGGACGTTTCGGCCCTCAGTCTCACCCATCTGGACGTCATCATGCAGGGAAAAGGCTTTTTCCCCATGGTGAACTGCTCATGGAATACTTTCGAAGGATAAACATTCCCTTCCCGAAGGGAATGTCATTTTCTATAGATGATCGTCCCAACGTGTTCGCCCCGCAGGGCCTTGGTGAGGTTCCCCGCCTCCAGGCCGTTGATGATCTGGATCCGGTCGATGACTTCACTGTTCTGGAGGATATCCAGGCAGGGGCGTTCGATGATCAGGTCGTCAAGGTCCTTCGCCAGCAGCTCCTGAACGCTGATCTCGGGAATGAAGGTTGCCTTGTCGTTTTTCTTCGGATCGTCCGTATAGAGCCCCCGTTCATCCTTGACCAGGATACAGCTCTTGGCGCCGATCAGATTGGCCAGGATCAGGGTTCCCACATCGGTGCGGTGGACGGGAAGACGCGATTTGGAGGTGGGGAGGGCGAAATAATCGTAGGGGGGCATGCCGTGCATGACGGGGAGGCAATCCTGGGCAAAGTAGGTGGAGAGTTTGATTACCTCATCGTGCCCGATTTTGATGCCCCCAAAGGAGGACAGGAGGGTGGAAACCAGCAGGGCGTTCTGCTCGGAGACGGAACTTCCGAACTTGGCGATGATCCCCGTGGGCATGCCCAGCTCCAGGCCGATGGAGTAGATATGGCGGCTGCGGGTGCCGCCGCCGGTGGTCAGGAGCATCTTGTGTTTCTTTTTGCAGGCGGCGATTTCCTTGACGAGGGCGGGCAATGCCTTGACCCCCCGATCACAGATGGATTGCCCGCCGATCTTGATGACATTCACGTCGGGAAACAGCCGCTGCTGGGGCGCAATGGTGAGCCCCTCCAGAAATTTCTTTCCGACCAGGCTCTCTCCCATCAGTTTGCTCTTCACATGGAGTCTGCGGCCATCCCGCTCTCGATATAGGGCCATATGCTTTTCCTCTCTATACTTCTATACTTTTGCAAATTTTCATAACGCCATAATCGACGACGGCGTAAGAAGCTCCGGAGGCAAGGCGCGCGAGTCCCAAGGAGTGAGGCCTACTATTCCGTACGTCGCAGTAAGCCTTCCCCGTACCTGATACGGGGAAGGACGAAGCGCAACGCCGCATATGGGCTTTTTGCGCCGTTGTCATTCTTTGATTTCGACTTCTTCGTCCTGATCCTTGGCGGCCTTCAGAAGGACCAGTTCCGCGCCCACGGCGGCGGCGATTTCTTCCA